>CAZVPJ010000013.1:0-20128 GCA_964629035.1 uncultured Thiotrichales bacterium
AAACTAGACATTGATACCAATATTGATAACGTCCTGAATGATGTTGATGTAACAACAATCCAGGAAGCTGTTTACGAAGTAGAGCCTGCGAAAATGAGCCACAAAGAATTAACCCGTGGTTCATTGAATAACGAAGTAGATAGCAGCAAACGCCGTTTCTTGCGCAACGCAGCAGCCGTTGGCAGCCTTACTATTGCTCCGGGGATTATGTTATATCAAACTGCCTCGGCAAAACCTGCAGCACAAGCAGTTAGTGATCAACAAAGATGGGGCATGCTGGTTAATACCAATGTTTGTCAAGAAGACTGTGATGAATGTGTCACAGCCTGCAATGAAGAACATGGTTTATGGGACCTGGGTCGCCCTGAAACCGATGCTCAATGGATACGTAAATTAAACGTTACCGATAACACTACAGGTCATGTTACTTCTTTGCCGATGATGTGTCAGCACTGTGAGCATCCACCATGTGTAGATGTATGCCCTACTGGTGCATCATTTAAACGTGAAGATGGCATTGTATTAGTCAACGCTCATACGTGTATTGGTTGTCGTTATTGCATGATGGCTTGCCCATATAAGGCTCGCTCCTTTATTCATGAGCCACTAGAAGACCAATTACCTCGTGCACCGCGCGGTAAAGGCACGGTAGAAAGCTGCACGCTTTGTGTTCACAAAGTAGATAATGGTGATAACAATACAGCCTGCGCTGAAGCCTGTGCTAAAGATGGTCATCAAGCACTATTATTTGGTGATTTAAATGATCCAAATAGTGAAATATCTAAGCAATTGGAAAAACATGGTGGCGTGCAAATTCGAGCTGACTTGAACCTAAACACGGGCGTTCGTTACCAAGGCTTATAAGCGCCAACCTAAAAAGCATAAATTATAATAAAATGATTGAAACTACACGCTTCAGCTCACTACAGGCAAAGTCTGCACAATATTGGATTTTATTGGTACTACTAGGGCTCGCTGCCGTAGTTGGTTATTTATCCTCACATCATATGGATGCGACAGGCCATTACATATCTGGCATGACCAACCAAGTTGTTTGGGGGTTTCCTCATGTTGTTGCAATCTTCTTAATCGTTGCCGCCTCAGGCGCACTAAATGTTGCCTCCATATCCTCGGTGTTCGGCAAGTATGACTATAAACCCTTGGCACGAATTTCCGCGTTGCTTGCCATTGCCTTATTAGTAGGCGGCTTAGCCATTTTGGTATTAGATTTAGGACGACCCGATCGCTTAATCGTAGCGATGACAAAATATAATTTTAAATCTATCTTTGCCTGGAATATTTTCTTATACACAGGCTTCATTATTATCACGGCTGTCTACCTGTGGATGATGATGGAGCGCAAGATGAATAAATTCAGCAAAACAGCAGGGTTATTTGCGTTCATCTGGCGACTTATACTCACTACCGGCACCGGCTCAATTTTTGGCTTTCTAGTAGCGCGTCAGGCTTATGATGCAGCCATCATGGCGCCAATGTTTGTCATCATGTCATTTGCATTTGGTATGGCAGTATTCATTCTGGTATTACAAGCCAGTTATAAGTGGAGTCATCGTAATTTAGGCGATGCCATGCTGGATAAACTCAGAAAATTATTAGGTATATTTGTTGCAGCCGTATTTTACTTTGTAACGGCTTATCACCTTGCTAACCTGTATGCGACAGAACATCATGGCATAGAAGCTTTCATTTTAATGAATGGAGGCATCTATACTTTCCTCTTCTGGTTTGCACACATCGGATTGGGATGCCTACTACCTTTAGCATTACTATTTATTAAACCGATGAGCCAATGCCGCAACTGTTTAACCATCGCATCGATACTTGTCATACTGGGAGGCTTAGCCCAATTATATGTGCTCATCATCGGCGGCCAAGCCTACCCACTCGTACTATTTCCTGGCATGGAAGTAAGCAGCAGTTTTTATGATGGAGTAGTGGCTGAATACGCCCCCAGCATTTGGGAAATTTTACTAGGCATTGGTGGTACTTGTATCGCATTGCTCATTGTTACTGTAGGCGTTGCGATTCTCGATTTACTTCCGGAAAGTTTATCTGACCAAGCCTTAGCGCTTAGCTCGGCAAAATCTTCTTGATTCAGAAAGCACTATAGTGCTTTAAATAGTCATCGTGGCACACTTTCTAATATCTGCTGCAAATAAATCATCTGGGAAAACGGTTTTATCAATTGGTATTTCTGCAGCGTTACATAAACGTGGCTTAACCGTTCAAACCTATAAAAAAGGTCCTGATTACATTGACCCTATGTGGTTGTCAAAAGCGACTGGTCGCAGTAGCTATAATCTTGATTTTTGGACGCAATCTGAAAACGAAATTAAGTCCACTCTAAACACTAACAACCAAGATGCTGATATTAGCCTTATCGAGGGTAATAAAGGCTTACATGACGGATTGGCCGCAGATGGGAGCAATAGTAATGCTGCCTTAGCAAAACTCCTGCATGCTCCTGTCATTTTAGTTCTAGACACGCGCGGCACTATACGCGGGGTTGCACCTTTACTACTTGGATACCAACAATTCGACCCGAAAGTGAACATCGCGGGGGTCATATTAAATTTTGTGGGTGGCGAAAGACATGCTGCCAAACTAAGAGACGTAATCGAGCGTTACACCAATATTCCTATTTTAGGAGTAGTGCCACGCAATGAAGAATTAAATCTTGTGGAACGTTATTTGGGCCTCATGCCAAGTAATGAAGACCATTATGCTGATACTAAAATTTCACGTATTGCAGACATTATCGCAGATCATGTTGATCTAGATAAGATTTTAGCCATTGCTAAAAACACTAACCCTATTCACGCTAATGAAAATCAAATTTTAGAAAAAAAATATGATGTGAAAATTGCTTATACAAAAGATGAAGCATTTGGATTTTATTATGCTGACGATTTAGATACTTTTCATCAACATGGTGCACATTTGATTCCATTTGATACCTTACATGACCAGACATTACCGGATGCAGATGCTTTGTTGTTGGGTGGTGGCTTTCCGGAGAAACGTCTTCAAGAATTGTCTTCTAATACAAAAATGAAACAAGCTATTTACAGTGCTATCGAAAATAATATGCCTGCTTATGCAGAATGTGGCGGCTTAATGTACTTAAGCAATTCAATACAGCATGAAAATCAACGCGCACAAATGGTGGGAGTGATTAACGGGGATTGTGAAATGAACAAAAGGCCCATTGGTCGCGGCTACACCTTATTAAAAAATGAATCACATCATCCATGGAACGTAAGCCAGGATCAGGAAATCCCTGGTCATGAGTTTCACTATTCAAAACTCAGTAACCTCCCGAAAGATATCTCCTATGCTTACCAGGTAAACCGTGGTTTTGGAGTAAACGGCAATAATGACGGAATTATCTATAAAAACTTAGTGGCCTGCTACGCTCATCAAAGAAACACACAACAAAATCAATGGATATCCAGTTTTTTAGCGTTTGTTAAATCCAAGACCTAGATATACTACAATTAGATTTTAATAAATATATCATCGACCCTCTTATGACAATTGAAGTTACCGAAGTTGCAGCCAATCAAATAAAGAAAGCTGCAGTAGAATCAAAATTAGAAAGCACTCCTTTGCGCATTGCAGCGACACGTAATAGTGACAATTCGATTCATTACGGGCTTGGATTTGATGATATTGGTTCTAATGATGAAAAAGATCACGCATATCATTCAAATGGTGTTGATATCGTCGTTGCAGAATCTAGTATCAATTTATTATCCGGCACGACGATAGATTATGTTGAGTTAGAGCCTAAACAATTTCATTTCGTATTTTTAAATCCGAATGATCCCAACTATTCCCCACCCACCGAGACCTGATCAACACAAAACGATGCACTCATAATGAAAAAATTTTTTACATTTATATTTTTAGTAGTGCTAATACTAGGCGTTATTGGCTATTTCTTGCCAACTGATTTTTCAGTCAATAAAAAAATCAATATTTCATCGAGCTCAGTGCACATACATGAATATGTGGGGGACCTAGAGAAGTGGCAATCCTGGACTGCGTGGACAGGAGAAGATCCAGAAATAGAAATCACAATCAATGAGCGCAGCACAGGTATTGGCGCAAGTCAAAGTTGGAGTGACCAACATGGTGGAGGTTCGTTAACCTTTACTTCATGGTCACCTGAAAAAGGAATTGAATACGATATATTTTTTCAGGGTGGAAAATACAAAAGCAAAAGTGCAATCTTATATGACACCTCATCAACAACCCGCACACGTGTTGCCTGGACATTAAAGGGTGATATGAGTATGCCTATCATAGGTGGATACTTTGCGTTATACATGAAATATTCAATCGGCAAGATGTTTGAAGATGGATTAAAGCGCTTAAAAACGCTTATCGAAAAAGACAAATAACGTACTTGTATAGCAAATTAACACTACTTTTTTGCTGGCCTTTTTCCGTTAGCAACCCTATACCAAACAATGCCTTTTAGTAGTTCCAGACCACTAGAGCATTCTGCCCTACTAACGGTCTGCAGACATATTTGGCTAAGTCAATGAACTCGCTACACTCTAATGATTAGAGAATGTTTTCATTCGGCGAGGCAACCCATGCATTACACCAAGCACCATCTATCTAAACTAATTGTTATGTTAACCCTAATCACGCTCATGCTAAGCGCATGCGCAACACAGTATGAAGCAGATGCCGATGCCGATCAGCTTGTAATTGCCATGCAAGACTTACCTGATGTACGGCCATTTATGGCAAATGTTCAATTCTACCCAGAACCCCAAAATGGAGCTGACCTAAGTACAGGTAAAGTAGAAGCAAAAAATGCAGATGACCGAAACCTAACAAAAATAATCATACCTGAAGACCAAATGTTAAACCTTGCAGGCCATGCAAGTATATTTCGTTGGTTTCAAGATGACGGAAGTCATGATGATTTACCTTACTTAAATGTACATGCACGAATATATACACTAGATCATTCAATTCGAGTCGTAAAAGGGCGTATGCAACCTATTGCGAAATCAAAAATAGAAGTGTTCATCACTGACACCAAAAATAATAGAATTTATGAAAGTGTATTTTCTGGTGAGGGTATCGGTAAAGAAGGCGGTATAATTCGCAACAAACGTGAAACACAAGACCTTTATGGACAAGCAATTTATAAGTCTATGTTACTTGCATTTGAAAACGCTTTTGAAGATATCTCAAACGATTTGAATTTAAGGCCAATTGATTTTGATATAGATAAAATCGAAATAAATGAAGATGCTCTCAATCAGCAGCAAGCTGACTCTGATAAATCTCTACAATCTACCCAGGAAGCTAAAGCATTAACTGATGCAGACCTAGAAGATATTTAAATAATTGTACAAGCAACTGTTGTAGCAAAATGATTAGGCAAATGTTTTAAGCAAAGTGCTTTTGTGCCTTAAGTCTCCTATCTCCACCTAAGCGACGATTTTTTTGGCCGCTAAAATGTATGCCGCTTGCACTAAAGGCATCACGACGATCATCAAAACGTCGATCATTATGGTGTTTAAATTTACACCCACAGTTTTGATTACAATCAGGCAAGGGAAGCGTCGGTGCTTCAGCAGATAAGTATCGCTTACCATGAATCTTAAGCACTTCTTCGCAAGCATCATAAGACATTTTTACTTCTACACAATGGTAAGGACTGATCGTTTTTCCAACGGCCGTCTTTGATTTACGCTTGGATTGTTTCAAGCGATTTTTATTCGAACGCGATGACCATATAGCCATAATCCAACTCCAAACTCCACATCATCATTACTGATTTCAAGCTTCACTGACATGCATCCAACTGCACGACTCCACTCAGATATATCAATAATTGTAATTTAAAAATACTGAAGTATCGACTATAAATTACTTATATCGACTATCAGAATTTTATGTGCTGATGAAAACTTATAGCTATAGATTAAATATGGGGGTGTTAGTTCATCAAATGAACATCAAACTTGAATGAGGAATATTAACTAGGGACATTAATTGGGTGGATTACAGAATAATTTCCCTTCAATGTATGGGTATTTATTTTCTGAAAAATCTCTGCCGCGAAATTCTTCTTTGTCAAACTCATGTTCAAACTCTCGCGACTTACATAATTTTTCTGCTTTCGCTAACCATTTTTCATTAGCGGTTTCCAATGGCATTCCGAGCACACCACTATAGGCTAGATAGTGCTTACCTGAACTCAACTCAGTATGGCTATATCTTGCCTGCACCTCTTCATTAGATTTTGGTAACGAGAGACATGCCGAACAGAAACTCACCAATAATGAGTAAGCTATAAAAAATCTTAATAGTTTAAAATTCAACAATATTTTAAAGCACTGTGGGAATAGAAGATAATTATCTGCGACCAAGGCGCGAATGAATACCGCGCCAAGTACAGAATTGAGTCGACGGTTAAAATTTACCGATGATTGCTACACCAATAATGATACAAGGAATCACCATCGCCGCTACCACCAACATTGTTTTTACGAATTCGTCCATTAACCTACTCCTATGAATGTTTTATATTTTTAATAGCATGAGCAAAAGCTCATTAGTGACAGATAGCCTGTATTACACCTATTATCCCTAATGCTAGGCTGACCTACAAGAACACTGATAATCTATTGTTTGCATACACCTTGCAGAGCCGGATTTCACAATAATACCATCTATCCCAATTGGCTAGCATTACCCAGCAAAGCCTTTAGAAGTGGTTATAATCCACTAAATATTGATTAACCACCCTCGCAAATCTTCTATTAAACCAATACCCAGCTATGAGGATCCAGATTTTTACAGAAGACAGAAGAAAAAATAAGCGGTCTCGTAATCAAAAAAAAGCTTCTCCCCTCTTCCGCGTTATTTTTAGAACGTTAAGATGGATCCGGAATTTTCTGCTCATTCTTATCGCTTGCAGCCTACTCATCACCCTAGCACTTAGATGGGTAAATCCTCCTTACACTAGCTTCATGGTGAGTCAAAGACTATCCAGTGATTGGGTCCCCTATGCAATAAATTGGGTTCCTTTAAATGAAGTATCTCCACATCTATTAATTGCAGTGGTGGCTTCAGAAGACCAAAAATTTCCTAATCACTTTGGTTTTGATCTGAAAGCCATTCAATCTGCAATTGAAGCCAATAAAACCCAAAGACGAATACGAGGTGCTAGTACGATTACTCAGCAAGTAGCGAAAAATATTTTCCTTTGGCCAAAAAAGAGTTTATTTAGAAAAGGGCTTGAAGCGTACTTTTCATTATTAATAGAAGCGCTTTGGCCTAAATGGCGCATTTTAGAAGTATATTTGAATATTGCACAATTCGGACCCAATGTTTTTGGTGCAAAAAACGCTGCATATACACATTTTAAAAAGCATGCTAATCAACTTACTGAGCGAGAAGCCGCTCTGCTTGCAGCCGTATTACCCAATCCTCATAAAATGAATGCTTCTCAGCCATCAAATTATGTGCAACAACGTGCAACAAATATCTCTGCCCAAGCACGTTCTCTTGGTGGTGTTAGGTACTTACATAGCATCTGGAAATAAAAGCGTATAATCAGCACATACGTTACTGTAGGTTGCAGAAAAAATAATTAACGAATGGTAATAATTTAGCAGCATGAGCAAAGTAGAAAATAAAAAAATATCAGATAACGCAAACGATTTTTCAAGTTTATCGAAACATGATTTAAGTGATTTCTTATCCTCATTAAAAACGTGGACACAAAAGGTTCGCGCGGGCGAACTAGCCGCACGTATTCCGGATTCAAATCAGCCTGACCTCTCGGAACTAAGCCAAGAATTAAACTTTGTCGGAGAAATGTTGGGCTCATTGTCTCATGACGCAGAATTGCAACTGCAACATCATACTGAACATATTGCTCAAAAAAACAAATCTTTGGAGACCCTGTATGACGTCGTAACCAGCATCAATATGACGCGAAATGCACAATCCCTACTCAAACATTTTTTACATACGATGACTGAGCTAGTGGATGCACGAGCGGCTGCCGTATATTTAGAAGAGGTAGAAAAAGATACCTATCAACTAATGGCAGAGATCGGAATGGCTGCGAATTTTAATGACCGCCCCCCATATTTACCGACACAATGTAATGATTTATCGTTAAATACGGAGACAAAATACGCAACCATCCCCGTATGCATCATCCCTTGCCCTGATGAAATTTCATCCAGCTATTTCAATGCTGAAAATTTATCCATTCTCGTCGTACCTTTACAATACCGCGGCACACTACTGGGTGCATACAATCTTTACATCGATGAGAATAGGTTCTCGAACAAAAGCGAGTATGAAAACTTATTTACCAGCATCGGACGACATCTAGGCATTGCGGTTGAAAAAAATCGCTTAGATGATGAAGCCAATGCATTAAACATCATCCGTGAGCGAAGCAGCTTTGCAAATGAGCTACACGACTCATTAGCCCAAACCCTTGCAAGTATCAAATACCAAGTTCGTGTGCTAGACGAGACGATTCATCAAGAAGATGATGAGGCCACCTGGCAAGAGCTAGAGCGTATTGAGTCATCTATTGATGAAGCGAATTCAGAGTTGCGGGCACTGATTGCTCATTTTCGTCTGCCTATGGGTGAGCACAGTTTAACAGCCTCGGTTGAGCAAATTGTTGAACGGTTCAAACAAGACACAGATGATGTACAGATTTATTTGCAGAAAGAATTGCCGAACACCTCGCTACCCGCACCAATTGAATTACAAGTAACCCGAATCATCCAGGAAGCACTCACCAATGCCAGAAAGCACAGTGAGGCCAAAGTAGTGCGTGTATGGATACGTGGCGATGAAGAGGGCCATTATTTCGTATTAATTGAAGATGATGGGATTGGTTTAGCCGAGCGTCAGAAACAAAATTCTAAGGGTGAACATGTGGGATTGAGCGTTATGCAAGACCGCGCCACTAGAATTGGTGGTACACTTAGCATAGAAGGTGAGGCTGGTGAAGGTGTCCAAATTCGGCTGGAATTTGATTACTTGCCAGAAAACCAGAAAGATAACCAAAAAGATAAACATGTTAACCAGAAGATGAATCAAGAATTATGACCCTTGAAACTGCACTACGCATCGTCGTAATCGACGACCACACCCTATTTCGTGAAGGCTTACAGAGTCTACTTGGACGCCATGGCATTGAAGTAGTTGCCTCGGTTGGCGATGGCCGAGAAGGAATACGCCTAGCCCAGGAACTACGACCTGATATCGTGCTTTTGGATATGCGCATGCCATCCATGAGTGGACTTGAAGTACTCAAACAGTTTCAACAAGTTAAATTTGAATCTCCGATCGCTATGCTCACTACAAGTGGAGATGAACGTGACTTGGTGGAAGCATTACGTAATGGCGCCAAAGGTTACTTGCTAAAAGACATGGAGCCAGATGATGTTGTAGCTGCTTTACGTGAGATTATTGAAGGTGAAACGGTGGTGGCTCCCAACCTCACCCAAATTCTTGCAAAAGTAGTAAAAGGTGAAGATCCATTAGAACCAGAGCCGAGCCCACTAGATAATTTAACCCCAAGGGAACGTGAAATACTAAGTCTGTTAGCAGAAGGTCAAAGCAATAAAGTCATTGCTAGAAATCTTGGAATCTCAGATGGCACGGTCAAACTGCATGTGAAGGCAATCTTAAGAAAGCTAAATATACACTCCCGTGTAGAAGCAGCTGTTATTGCTGTTGAGCAAGGTATTCGCGCTAAAAAAACAGACCTTAACGCATAGTATCATCCATAGTCCGCAGCAATTCCTGCGGACTATCTTTCTGCACTTCATAGCGATATGAAAACTTTCAAACAATTAGTCGCAGAACATGCTCAACATGTTTCTGAACTCATGCCATGGGATCTTGAAGAAAAATTACTGCAAGCAAACCAACCACTGCTTCTCGATATACGCGAAGCGGATGAATTCATCGCTATGCACATCAAAGGCTCTATCAATGTACCCAGAGGCATATTAGAAAGCGCTTGTGATTTTGACTACAGCGAAACCGTGCCTGATTTAGCAAATCATAAAGATCGCGAAATCATCGTAATTTGTCGCTCTGGTAACCGCAGCGTTATGGCAGCCAGTACTATGCAAGAGATGGGTTACGCTAAGGTTACTTCACTTAAGACTGGATTAAAGGGTTGGAATGATTATGATCAACCAATGATTGACAGTAATGATAATGAAGTTAATGCTGAGGTTGCAGACGAGTTTCTCAACCCGAAAGTCATGCCCGAACAATTAACTCCCAAATAGAATTCATTATTTAAATAAAGATGAGACCCTGGCAACGAAATAGAATAGCACTGGTGTTGGCGATCTTGTTATCTGTAATCGTAATCAACCTGCCCATGCTCACACTAAATCAAGCACTCTCGGTTATTGCTCTATTTATTGTCTTATTTGCAGCTTATGTGTTGTTTTGGAATTCATACAAAAATAAATAATGAATAAAAAAACCACAATATGGTTTTTCGCTCTAATACTAATCACTTCTCTACTCTATATCCTTTCTCCACCAAAGAAGGTAACCATTGAAATCAATGCTGCCCCACAAGGCGTTCAAGAATTTTTTGTAGAAGTGACTAGCTCTAAACCGAATTTACATGGAACAACAGTAAAAAATGTCTTTAAGGGACTTGTACCAGTTAATCAAAAAGTATCTGTACCATTAGATCAAAATAAAACGCTTTGGTTTGGCAAAATCTATGCGCGCGCCTATCATCCTGAGTATTATCAAGAATCAGCCATAGTTAGTAATAACTATATTTTCATAACCGCATCATTTTCACCAACTACCTGGGAAAAAATACTTACATCCGAAGAAAAGCAAGTTAGTCAACAAAACTATAGGCCCAATGTACTCGCGTATCGCGATCTACCCTTTAGCCATCTCAACCATCATTTGTGGTTTACAAAAGAAAACATCACTGATTTATACATGAAAAATGCGGATAAAAAGCTGGTACAAAAATCGTTAGATATTATGACCTTGAACTCTCAAAGTTTTATCAATGGTCTATTAGAAGAAAACATGGGCGAATACGGAGAAACAAAAGAATTGCAAGATGAAATTGGAAAAGCCCGTATCCTTATCAATGAACTTCACCAAAAATAAACTAAAGCCAAGGCTCACATTTTTTTATCAATTCCGCTTGATTACTCGCATTCAGCCTAAGTCGTGCGTTCCTGAGCTGATTTTCAATCGTGCGCACCGATTTATCTAGCTCATCCGCTATTTTTTTGTAGCTTAGACCCTCTGCTGCTAGCTGAATGGCTGCCAATTCTGACTCACTAGGTTTTTTAAACATTTGGTGCATAGTTGGGTTATGCCAGTAGTTACTAATACCCGCCAATGGTGCGAAGAAACTTGTGCAAAACCGCTGCATAAATTCAACCTCCCGATCTTCCCACTCATGCTCTTTAACAGTGTGATCCACGCAAGCAATACCGATTGGATCTTTTTCCCAAACTAAACGTTGCATAAGCATCGATTTGCTTTGAATAGAAGAAAGAATATCCCGCACTTCTACTAACATTGGATTACTCACAACCTTCTCATATTTTACAGGGGTACGACTACGCCATACGCGCTGCATCACTTCGTGCTGATTCAAAAGAATTAAATTAGCTACTGAAGGAGGTTGTGTGTTGACGTTACAAAATTCTGACAAGGGGGTGTATTCAGTATCAGTTGGCGTCGCAAAACCCGCATCGGCACGACACACAGACAAGTGGTTTCCCATATAGCTCAAGGCGATTCGAACAGTTTCTTTAGGGTTCTCGATGACCAGAATCATGTGTGCCACACAATCCAACATATCACTAGGGTAACTTGAATAATTACCATCTATAAAATACTGTTTTAATGCTTTTGTAGAAGGTGGCTCTTCTTTGAAATTCATCATGAATAAAATTTTTATGATCTGTAGGGGTTTATTGTCATGCCTACTAATTTAATGCTGAAGTATGATGGCATGATAATAATGTACACCATACAAAAAAAATCGCATTTACTAGGAGATTATAATGGGAATGAAACATTTTAAAGATGCACAAAAAATGGATGTAGCATCACTCAATATTGAAGGCATTAATGCCTTTCTAGAAGATATTGACTCATCGAATGACGCAAACGCACCGATAAGTTTTGGCTTTTTTAGAATGGAAGCAGGCAATCCACTTGAATATACTTACTCATACGATGAGTGCAAAGTGATAGTTGAGGGTGAAATGACCATTGAAGAAGTGGGCGGTGAAACCGTTCATGTATCGGTTGGCGATGTATTGTATTTTTCAAAAGGAACTAAAACAATATTTTCATCCAAATCTTCCGGGCTTGGTTTCTATTGTGGGCAACGCAAGCAAGGTGAGTTGTAAGTATCCATCATCGCTGAATGACTGCGTACTCTTCTTATATCAATCTTAGACCCTTACTATTGGCAATTGGCAAAAAAAAGCCCCACCATTTCGTGGGGCTAAATACGTAGCTTTGGGAGGTAAATCTACGCTAAATTAATTGATATGTTATTAAAATATTAATATCAATAAACCGAATACTGCTGCCATACTTACTGTAAAAAGCAATAAGTCTGGCATCAATACATTGAATGCAAATGCATTCTCAACGTCGCTAGTCATGGTTAATATCCTCTAGTGTAAAGTTATGGGTTAAATAAAATTTTTTCTGTTACTTGCTTTAGATGGGGCCAATCACTTCAAGTTCAATGTATTCATATGAATCTTTTTGATTCATGTACAAAATTAATTTTATAAGCAAAATCTTGCCTACTTACTTATCGTCATGTAGCGATATATCTTTACTATTGCGTTAACAGAATATTTACTAGCTGACAGAATGCAAATGCTATGCCAACCGTGATGGTTGTTATCTATCAAGGTTTTATAGTGAAGTGCGGCCTGTGAAGTCTCACTGCTGCACTACATATGTGCGAGCTTGTGTTATTTTCTATCACGTATGACGAAAATGAGCATTAATAAATCACTATCTTATTGCAGTCTAATTGCGGATTTACAACGTGTAATGGACACAACCAACAGTACGCAGACTATTTGAATTGTATTAAAAAAATATTACAAATGATTGATGCCTTCATTACAAAAGGCGGAAGGCGCAAATTAGACGACAATTGGTCTCAGAAATGCGTCACCAAAACTAAAAACTTATTTTAGAAAGTAATTATGTGTAGTGCTTGTGGTCTTTGCGACGCGTGCCCGCACGTTGAACAATAACTCCACGCACCGCATCACGATTCGGAAGTGGTATCTCCTCATACCCCTGTTTGAGTGCACGCAAATAATATTGATTATCTTCAACAATGAACTGACGGAAAATATACTCTTCATTCACCATCGCTAACACGTAACTTCCGCTTTCCACGTTGGCCGCTGAATCAATAATAATAATGCAACCATCCTTGAATTCAGGCTCCATGCTGTCACCCATGACACGCAGTGCGAAGGGCTCTGAATTTGCACATCCTCCATGGTCAGCCAAGTCAGCATGCAGGACTTGCTCCTTAATGCTCTGTGCTGATCCTTCATTATTACTATCACTCATATTGATATTGTACTCACCGATTTCTGATTGCACTAGTCCGTTACTATTTGCCTTATATAGGGTCTAGTACGGATTGCTCAATACTCTTTTCTGCAAGCCGCTCTTCTTGTTGCAGTGCCCACATATTGGCATAGGTGCCTTTAAGCGCTAAGAGCTCCCGATGGCTACCGGATTCAATCATGCGACCCTGATCAAACACATAGATGCTATCTGCATCTACAATCGTTGAAAGACGGTGCGCGATCACCAAAGTGGTTACCCCTCGAGTGACTTCTTGCATGGCGTTCAATATCATACTTTCAGATTGTGAATCCAAACTGGATGTCGCCTCGTCAAAAATAACAATTCTTGGATTCTTTAGTACAGCGCGTGCAATCGCTATACGTTGCTTTTCACCGCCCGATAACTTTAAGCCTCTCTCCCCAACAATAGTTTCATACTGCTGAGGTAACTTTTCGATAAAGTCATGAATATTTGCAAGCTTTGCAGCCTGCTCAATTTCTTCCTTAGTTGCGCCTGGTTTAGCATATTGAATATTAAAATAAATACTCTCATTAAATAGCACGGTATCTTGCGGCACGACGGCTATATTTTCATGCAAGCTTTGCTGAGTACACTCACGCACATCTTGATCATCAATTCGTACACTACCTTTGCTTACATCATAGAAACGAAACAATAACCGTGCGATGGTTGATTTCCCTGCACCTGAAGGTCCCACTACAGCCACTTTATGCCCAGATGGAATAGTGATTGATACATCATGAAGAATTTCACGATCCTCATTATAGGAAAAAGACACATCATCAAACTCAATCTTTGCAGCACTCACTTTCAAAGTTTCTGCATTATGCAAATCCTTAATCTCGATATCTTTTTGTAATAATTTCACCAACATATCCATGTCCGCTAACGAGTAAGTAATTTGTCGGTATACAATTCCCAATGTATTCAGCGGTACAAACAGTTGCAGCATAAGCGCATTCACCAATACCAAATCTCCTAACGTCATACTGCCATCGGCGACTCCACCAGCTGCAAAAATCATGATAATGGTCACACCTATGGCAATAATAAATGCCTGACCAAAATTTAACATCGACATCGTCGTAATACTCTTTACAGCAGCATTTTCCCACTGTGAAAGCGTTTCACCGTAGCGTGACAACTCATAGCGTTCGTTATTAAAATATTTAACTGTTTCATAATTCAACAGGCTATCTACTGCTATAGAGCTGGCTTGAGAATCTAATCTATTCATCTCATGGCGATACTTCATACGCCAGTTCGTGACTAACAAAGTAAACCCAATATATAAGATGACCGTAATTAATGTCGCGACCGAAAACTTTAATGCATAAGCACCTAATAAAATTATTGCCACCAAACCCAACTCAACAAAAGTCGGCACAATAATAAATACCATGTAGTTAATAATCGAAGATAAGCTTTGTGTGCCACGCTCTAAATCACGTGTGATCGAACCTGTTTGTCTTTCTAAATGAAAGCGCAATGGAAGATTATGCAAATGCTCAAGCACGCGTGTAGAAAGTTTTTGAATAGCGCGATAACGCACACGTGCAAACAACACGTCACGTAATTCATTAAATATCGCTGTGGTTAAACGCAGCGCTCCATACGCCAGCAACAAGCCTAATGGCAATAATAATAAACTCGCCTCAACATCTAGCGAATCCACAATACGTTTTAAAATCAATGGCACTGCCACGGTTGCCACTTTGGCGATGATTAAACACCCCAAAGCAATTAATACACGCCAACGATATGCCCATATATATGGGAACATCTTCAACAAATTTTTAAAATCTGTTCGTTGTTTGTGCGGCTCTTCAGTTCTTGAACGAAATTGCATGTAGATACACTATTGAAGGTTAAAAATGACAGGGCTTGAATGCTCTCTTATCATGAAGCAAATATTTTCTTTACTTAATATCTCTGAATTCAATTTTCCAAGGGCGTAAAGCTAATTTGAAAAATTTAAACGGTCAGATTCAGCCATTTCAATGTGAACGAGTCGAATAAATCGAAGAAAATTTATAAAACTTTTTTATTCATCCAATCAAAATATTTTAATCGAGAACACCCAAATAAAGCTTGCATTTCACCAACCCCACTAACGTTCAGGATATTTTAACGCAATGGTAATAAACCAACGGTTTATCCACAGCTTATTCCAATGAATACACACAAGATGTTGTGCTTGACGGATTTCTCACCCCAATTTATAGTATTCGTTCTTCACAGCATCCCACTTCAGTTAACCTGAAGCTATAAAAATAATTCAAAGGAGGCGTGAAAAAAAGGACTTAAAAACAATAACTTACAAAACCAAGCTGAGAGACCCAATGCAGTCAGAAGTCAATACTATTGCCGAAGAAAAAACCCCTAACCCTCCACAAGAATCGAATACACCAAGCGAACTACAAATTGCCGCTACAGCCCCAGGCCAATATCGCGTAATTCGCCGTAACGGCAAAGTTACAACTTTTGATCGTGAAAAGATCAAAGTGGCGGTCACTAAAGCCTTCCTCGCGGTTGAAGGTGGCCACGCAGCTGCGTCTACACGCATCCACGAAATGGTAGACGAAATCACTGACAAGGTATTCTATGCACTGTCTCGCAGTCGCCCACAAGGTGGCACCTTTCATATAGAAGACATTCAAGATCAAGTAGAGCTGGCGCTCATGCGCAGTGAGCATCATAAAATTGCGCGCGCATATGTCCTATATAGAGATGAGCGTGCTCAGGAGCGCATGCAAATTGAATTAGCTGCAAACGCTAGCCAACAAGAAAACGATGCCCCTAATTTAAATGTAAAAGATGACGCTGGCACACTAAAACCTCTAGATATTGAACGTCTGGTTCGCATGGTTGAAGAAGCCTGTGCGGATACAGCTGATGTGCCGGCTCGACCGATCATAGACGAAACATTACGCAACTTATACGACGGGATACCTGAAATTGAAGTAGGCACAGCGGTTACCATGAGTGCACGTACACTCATTGAACAGGAACCAAATTACACCTATGTCGCTGCACGCTTATTGCTAGATACGCTTCGCCGTGAAGCACTTTCCTTTGTGTACGGCACCCCTACCGCAGCTACATTCAAGGAAATGTCTTATCAATATGCAGACTACTTTGAAAACTACATACATAAAGCCATAAGCCTAGAACTGTTAGATCCTAAACTTGCGAGTGAATATGATTTAAAAAAACTTGGCAAAGCTTTACAACCCAATCGTGATCATCAATTTACATACCTTGGTATGCAAACATTGTATGACCGCTATTTTATTCAAACTGAAGACATACGCTTTGAATTGCCACAAGCATTTTTCATGCGCGTAGCAATGGGCTTAGCATTAAATGAAGTTGAACGTGAAGAACGTGCAATAGAATTCTATATGTTGTTATCTTCTTTTGACTTCATGAGTTCGACACCTACGCTATTTAACTCTGGCACCTTACGTCCACAACTTTCTTCTTGTTACTTAACTACTGTGCCCGATGACCTGCATGGAATTTTTGAAGCCATTCAAGATGATGCGATGCTATCCAAGTTCGCAGGTGGTTTAGGCAATGACTGGACCCCGGTTCGTTCAATGGGTGCGCACATCAAAGGCACTAACGGCAAATCGCAAGGTGTGGTTCCGTTTCTTAAGGTGGCCAATGATACTGCTGTAGCCGTAAACCAGGGTGGTAAACGCAAAGGTGCGATGTGTGCGTACCTGGAAACTTGGCACTTGGATATTGAAGAATTTTTAGACTTACGCAAAAACACAGGCGATGATCGCCGTCGCACACATGACATGAATACCGCTAATTGGGTGCCTGATTTATTCATGAAACGTGTCAGTGAAGACAAACAGTGGACATTATTCTCACCACATGAAACACCTGAATTACATGATCTAAGTGGTAAAGCTTTTGAAGAACGTTATGAAGCATATGAGAAAATGGCAGACAACGGCGAGATCAAAAACTTCAAAAAAATAGGTGCCAATGATTTATGGCGCAAAATGCTTGGCATGTTATATGAAACAGGCCATCCCTGGATTACATTTAAAGACCCATGCAATCTGCGTTCACCACAGCAGCATACTGGTACCGTACACTCTTCCAACCTATGCACTGAAATCACGCTTAATACCAAGCAAGATGAAATTGCGGTCTGTAATCTCGGTTCAGTAAATCTTCCTGCGCACATCAATGAGAACGGGCTAGACCTTAAGAAGTTAGAGCAAACCATCTCTACCGCAATGCGTATGCTAGATAATGTTATTGAATACAACTATTACAGCGTAGATAAAGCTAAACGCTCTAACCTGCGTCATCGTCCTGTAGGTCTAGGGGTAATGGGCTTTCAAGATGCGCTTTATAAGCAACGCATCGCATACAGCTCACAAGAAGCCGTGGAGTTCGCCGACCGCTCAATGGAAGCAATCAGTTATTTTGCCATTCAGTCATCTAGTAACTTGGCAGAAGAACGAGGTGTCTACGCAACCTATAAGGGGTCTTTATGGGACCAAGGTATTCTTCCCATCGATTCGATTGAACTCCTGGAACAAGGTCGCGGCGATTACTTAAAACAAGATCGCAGTAGAACTATGAATTGGGATCACTTGCGTCAACGCGTGCAAGCCGTAGGCATGCGCAACTCCAACACCATGGCGATTGCACCGACGGCAACCATTTCTAATATTTGCGGCGTAACACAAAGCATTGAGCCTACTTATCAAAACTTATTTGTTAAATCTAATTTATCTGGTGAGTTCACGGTAACCAATCCACATTTAATTAATGATTTAAAACAACGTGGCATTTGGGATGAAGTCATGGCGAATGATCTCAAATACTATGACGGTAGTGTGCAAGCGATTGATCGCGTACCTGAAGATATAAAAGACTTATACGCAACTGCATTTGAAGTCGACCCACGCTGGTTAGTTGAAGCAGGTTCGCGCCGACAAAAATGGATCGATCAAGCACAGTCACTTAATTTATACATGTCCGAACCATCAGGCAAAAAGCTGGATAACTTATACAAGCTGGCTTGGGTACGTGGACTAAAAACCACTTACTATTTACGTTCGATGGGCGCTACCCACGTAGAGAAAAGCACGGTCGAAGGTCGAGAAAGCAAGCTTAATGCTGTCAGTAACGAGTCTACTGCGCCGCAAGCTTGTTCAATTCTGGATCCAGATTGTGAAGCCTGCCAATAATCGATACGCAAGAGAAAACAAGTTAAGAATTTATTACGTTTGACCAAAATCTGACTGAGATAATATTTTTTATACGTCAGATTTTAACTAGAGGAGAAGGAAATTATGCAAAACTGGGAAGATCCAATCGCTGATTCACGTGTTACCACAAGTGCAACTGCACCTGCGGTATTTACAGATTCTAACGCATCACAAGACGTTCCGGTATTAGTTAATCCAACCAAGAACTCAACCCAAGAATCTCAACCACACACTTTTGAAGAAGTAGTTGCAAATCCAAGCAATACTTCTATTACCAAAGCGACTCAAGCACTACAAAACTTACGTGATGAAGTGGCTGCAGAAGAATTGCAAAATAAAAGTGCCAAAGAAAACAGCAATGAAACAGGTGGTGCAACCGGTTTAGAAGGTATTGAAATGGGTGCGGATCGTATCCAGGTAGACGATAAGAAGATTATTAATTGCCGCGCAGACCTCAACCAACTTGTGCCCTTCAAATATGAATGGGCTTGGCAAAAATATTTAGATGGTTGCTCAAACCATTGGATGCCACAAGAAGTTAATATGAATGCAGATATCTCCTTGTGGAAAAATCCAGAGGGGTTAACCGAAGATGAACGCACTATCATCAAGCGTAATCTTGGCTTCTTTTCAACTGCAGACTCATTAGTAGCCAACAATCTAGTGTTGGCAGTGTATAAGCACATCACTAATCCAGAATGTCGCCAGTATTTACTTCGCCAATCATTTGAAGAAGCCGTACATACCCACGCTTATCAATACTGTATTCAGTCTTTAGGGTTAGATGAAGGTGAAGTATTCAATATGTATCGTGAATTACCCGCAGTAGCCAAGAAAGCGGAATGGGCACTGCCTTATACCAATAGCTTAGGCGACCCGGACTTTCATACCGGCACTGTAGAAGATGACCAGCGCTTACTACGTGACTTGATTGCATTCTATGTGGTATTCGAAGGCATCTTTTTCTATGTAGGCTTTGTGCAGATCCTTTCTATGGGTCGTCGCAATAAAATGACCGGTGTTGCAGAACAATTCCAGTACATTTTACGTGATGAGTCTATGCATATGAATTTTGGCATCGATGTTATCAACCAGATTAAATTAGAAAACCCTCACTTGTGGACAGAGCAGTTCCAGCAAGAAATGGTCGATCTAATCAAGAGCGGTGTAGATCTTGAAACACAATATGCATACGACACCAT
>CAZVPJ010000014.1:0-2069 GCA_964629035.1 uncultured Thiotrichales bacterium
CCCTAATATCAATAAAACATAAAAATCATAATAATGGAAAATACCATGACGAATAATCCTGAATTACTCGATTCGAGTGTCTCTTTGCAATTTAATCCTCAAAATGTATTAGAAATACGTGAGGGGTGTAGTACATCTGAACACTTGCTTAAAAGTCGAATTTTTTCAAAGTTTCTTAAAAAATACAAAATGGAGTTTATAGAAAACTTAAGAACTAGAAAGGAAAACAAACTAGAAGTTGAAAATAAGATTAATTTCATACTAGAAATTACAGCCCGAGATTTTTTAAAAGTATTAGAGTCGGATAATGCATTAGAAGAAAGCGTTGCTGAAAGAAATGTCGCACTGGTCAAATTTATAGATGGTGGATTTCATCATTTTAGAAACGTGACGTATTCGCGATTGGTACGTTTGCACAATGAAGTGATTACTGGAGAGGAAACTCCAGATTCAGTAAAAGATTTAGTTACAGAAAAAGCTGCAAGTCTTTCGCAATTAATTGTTGATACGCGGAGATTGTTGCTTAAAAAAGTTGGCTTGGAATCGGGTGTGCGAAGATCTGCTGGATTGGATGCAAGCCCAAGTGTTACTGCTGGTGAGATATCAGGGCATTATTTAAATTTACCGTCGGACTATGTGTCGTTATCATCGGTGCCGTTAACCATTGCTGCCGATATTCGAACCGGCGTAGATTACTCCACTGCTGCAAACAAACGTGCTTATCCTTTTTTTGAGCTTGATCATAATCCGTTTAAAGATGATGAGTTTGTCCCTGAAGACTGGACAGCAGTTCCATTAAGAGTAGGTGCTTGGTTGATTGTTGCGTACCTACATAAGTCTAATGGCTGCATTGAAATTGAAGCCGGCTTGCTTAACTTGTTCCCGTTTGCAAAGTCTGAAGATATATTAAGTAACCGTAAACCTGACGGAGTATTTATCTTTGGTTGCCCATCATCAGATATGGATGATCTCGGTTATTTTTGGGATGAAGAGAATGAGTTGTTAGTGGGATTAGTGCCAAATCTGGATGAGTGTAAATACTTTGGGTATGGCAAAAAGCCAATCCTTACCTTACATAATGTGCTAGCGATACGTGCAGGGGATTTGCCGCTGCATTGTGGTTGCACACGTTATGTGTGTAATTTTGATGAGAAAACCAACGAGCCTTTTATAACGGAAATGTTAGTCAAGGCTGATGATATGGGAAGAGCAAAAATAGAAAAAGATGCAGACGGTGTTGACCGCATGATTTTCTATGGAACTGAGACCGGCGCATTTGCTTGTTTGGATGGCTTTAGTGAGCACGCTAAGATGCAAATGTTGGGTCGTGAAATTGGCTACAATAAAGAATCAGGTTCAAATGCAAGACAAATTGTCCCCGTAGCAACAGTAGATGAAGTAATGACAGGCCATCCTCTGGATGGGTTAATGTATAACAACAACTTCAATATCATTGCAGAGGGTGAGAAGACTATTCATTATGATATGCCTGTGATGGATGCAATTGAACAATTTCGTAAAGGTGAGCGTGTTGCTGCTGGAAGTACGCAAACACACCGTGGTAAAAAAGAAATTAGTTATTGGGCCAATCCATTTCCATTGCTTGAAGAGGCAGATGGATCTATTTTGCATCCAGATTTGCACGAGATTTACTCCAAGACCGAAAAACAATTTACAACTATAATGAAGGATTTAGTGGCCAAGGATGAAATGAAAGTTGGAATTGTAAATAGTCAAATGATGGCAGGAACCTATGAAGAGGTGTCTGATGAAGATGTAACTCGCTGTGGGTTTGAGAATCGTGAAGAAATCGAGCAAATCGGACCCACGCGCCTTGCGCAAGACATGATCGAAATGATCAAAGATATCGCTAAAGACAAACGTGAAAGAAGTGGCGGTGATGCCAAAGCGGTAAGTGTTACGGTTGCGCTAGTCGGTGATAGTCGAACAGGCAAGTCTGAAACAGCAGAAAAGATGGAAGGTATACTGGATTTGCAACTAGTTTGATAATTTTTGCTAGTATTTAGGAAAAGCCTCGTAATTGATTGCGAGGCTTTTTTTTGTGCACT
>CAZVPJ010000014.1:2169-20075 GCA_964629035.1 uncultured Thiotrichales bacterium
GAATGGTGTGCCTGCTGAAGTGATTTCGTATAAATTGTGGAAAAAGGGATGGAAACCTTTTAAAAAAATAATTAGTTAGATGAAAGTACCACCTCGCAATTAAAGCGAGGTGGTATGTGGGAATGATTACGGAGTATGTATTAGTTTACGAGTGTGTCCGTAATGATATGCGAGTTAACAATGTCTTTGCGAACAGACCATAAAATGGCAAGCACTTCGTTTTGTTCTTGTTGTGCCATTTTATGCATTTCACATGCAGCTAATACATCATCCACTACCGCATTAAACTCCATTTCGTTGATGTTCATGCCCTTGTGGGCTGCTTTCATATCAACACCTTTATACTCTACATCGGTGGCGCCCGTTGCTACTGCAAATATTTCAAATACTCTCTTCTTTACGTACGAGGGATCGCTGCCAGCAAAACGATCTTTAACAATGGGATTTTTTGCATGGTTGTTCCAAATGTCTTCAACGATAGCTTTAACTTTTTCTTTCCCGCCAATTCGTTCATACAGTGATTTCGCTACAGGCGCAGTAGTTGATGTATCAGGTGTTTCTGATGAGCACGCTACGAAAAAAAATGCTGCAAGAAGGATGGCTATACTGGTTTTAAATTTCATTATGGTACTCCGTTATCTTATGCTCTAATTTCTAATCATTTAGATCATATATAGTACTCATATTTGGACTTTCTTACTACTCTTGTATATGGCGTATGCCATTGTTTTGTATACCCTAATTTAAATAAAAATACCATACTTTGATACATGACCTTAGTTCGTTTTGATGAAGTGTCGCTTGAGTTTGGCGATACCCCGTTGTTGGTGGAAGCAAATTTTGCGATTGAAGCAAAGGAGCGCGTGTGTCTAATTGGTCGTAATGGCGCAGGTAAATCATCAATGTTGAAAATGATTGCCAATCAACTGCAGCCCGACCATGGAGAAATTCAGTGGAAGGGAAATTTGCGCATCAGTACTCTGGAGCAAAACTTATTGGAAACTTCTGATCAGCTTGTAAAAGATGTGGTCTTGCATGGTTTGGTGGAGCAACAAAAATTACTGGATGAATATAACGAATTATCACAAAAAGATTTAGATAAGCATGGCTTGAATGAACTGCATGAATTACAACTGTTGATTGACGCATGTGATGGTTGGCAGCTAGAGCAGCGTGTTGAAACGATCATGACGCAGCTTCAATTACCTGGCGAGCAAAAATTAAACGAACTATCAGGTGGTTGGCGAAGGCGCGTTGCATTAGGTAAAGCCTTGGTTTCACAGCCAGAATTACTTTTGTTGGATGAGCCCACTAACCATTTAGATATCAGTACCATTGAGTGGCTGGAGCACCATGTGCGCGGCTATCAAGGTAGTGTGATTTTTATTACTCATGATCGTACATTTTTACAAAAACTGGCTACGCGTATTGTTGAAATTGATCGCGGCAAACTAATTAGTTGGCCAGGAAATTACAATAATTACCTCAAATTAAAAGAAAAA
Organism: uncultured Thiotrichales bacterium; assembly: GCA_964629035.1. GTDB lineage: Bacteria > Pseudomonadota > Gammaproteobacteria > UBA4575 > UBA4575 > JABDMD01. The sequence continues at coordinate 3,672 of CAZVPJ010000014.1, forward strand.
GCGCTGGAAGATGAGGCTACGAGTAATAAATTATTCGATAAAAAATTAGCACAAGAAGAAGACTGGATTCGGCAAGGAATTAAAGCGCGACGCACACGTAATGAGGGAAGAGTACGTGCTTTAAAATCCATGCGTGAAGAACGTGCTAAACGTATTAAGCGAGAAGGTTCGGCTCGCATTCACTTAGAAGAAGCAGAAAAATCTGGGCGCAAAGTGATTACCGTGCGTAATGTTTCACATGGGTATGGTGATCGCACATTGATAAAAGATTTTTCGCTTAAAGTGCAACGCGGTGACCGAATTGGCCTAATTGGAAATAATGGAGTGGGCAAAAGTACCTTATTAAAAATTCTTTTAGGCGAGATCACGCCTGATGGAGGTACCGTTAAGCTTGGAACCAATTTAGAAATAGCATACTTTGATCAGCTAAGACAAGACTTGGAAATGAATAAGACCATTGCTGAAAATATTGGTGATGGAAATGATTACATTACCTTAAATGGAAAGTCTCGCCATGTAATTGGTTATTTGAAAAACTTCTTGTTTAGTCCCAAGCGGGCAATGACACCAGTTAAAGCACTCTCGGGTGGAGAACGTAACCGCGTCATACTTGCCAAATTATTCACCAAGCCTGCCAATTTGCTGATACTAGACGAGCCGACGAACGATCTAGATGTAGAAATGCTTGAGGTCTTAGAGCAGCGGCTCGTTGAATATGCAGGAACATTAATTCTTGTTAGTCATGATCGTGATTTTTTAGATAATGTGGTTACCAGCACATTAGTGTTTGAAGAAGATGGCGACCTGCAAGAGTATGTAGGTGGCTATAAAGATTGGGCTAAGCGTGGTAAGGGTTTATTAGAAACAGATTCACCCAATGGGCAGGGTGCGAATGATTCTGCTAATTACATTGACAATGCTGAAGTTAAAAAAACCAAAAAGTTAAGTTACAAGCTTCAGCGTGAGTTAGATGGCTTGCCGGCAAGAATAGAAGAGCTAGAAAAATATATACAGGAGTTAACCTCAAAGGTAGAAACGCCTGATTTTTATGACAAGCCTTATGAGGAAACAAGTGAAGTGCTAGAGCAGTTATCGGTAGCGCAACAAGAGCTAGATTCTGCAATGGATCGATGGTCTGAGCTGGAAAGTTAGTTTTTTAAATATTCTTTGCAGGTTTGGTAGTCTCCACGAAAGCAAATATATTCTTCACGTTTTTTTAATTGATCCTCGTACATGGGGTCATAGTAATTATCTAGTACTATTTTGAGCCAGTCATAGTGGTTTGTGATATCTCCCGTTTGCAGATGATGTTTGAGAGCGTGTTGCATTGCTTCGTATGCAACTTCATATCGTGCAGGACCCAAGCGCTTTTGTATTTTTTCTAAGCCAAACAGCAAATAGTTAGAAAAAAGTTGGAATGCATTGTTGGTATCCAGGGAGTCAAATTCAGAATACATGTCTATTACATACTCTTGAATTAATCGTTCTAGTCTTGCTTCATAGGGTTCTTCAATAACTACTAGTTGAGATGCGCGCATTTTATCGAATATAGATTTTGGTAAACCTGCCTTGCCTATAGTGCGTGCTTCATCTTCTAATGTAATCTTCAAAACATTTTTGCATCTAAGTTTTAAAAAATCTATCGCTATAATATTTTCAAAATTAATTTGGTTGTTTTGCTGCTTGGCATGTCCACCAAAACTTGATCCACGATGGTAAGCAGCAGCCTCAAGGTCTACAGCATTTTCAAGCTCGTTTATAAGAGTGGTTTTAGCCGAGCCAGTTTTTCCTCCAACCAGTGTGAATGTGCAATCTTTTGCGGTGGTTTCTAATTCGTTTAACAAAAAAGTGCGCAATGCTTTATAGCCACCCACCACGACAGGCAGATCCACTCCCGCCTCTTGCATCCATTGTTGGGTTATTTTGGAACGCAAGCCACCACGGAAACAGTATAGAACCCCGTTTGGATTCTGTTTTGCAAAATCTAACCAAGCTGTAATCCGTGCTTCACGAAGTTTGCCTTGAACAAGTTCATGACCCTTCTGTATGGCTTTGGCTTGACCTTGGTTGCTGAAACACGTGCCAATAATTTCACGTTGTTTGTCATCCATAATAGGCAAGTTCATTGAGGTGGGAAATGCGCCTCGCTCAAATTCAATCGGTGCTCGCACATCCATCATGGGCGTATGATTTAAAAATAAGTCTGTAAAGAGTTGAGAGTGTGCTTGCATGCTAGTTAGTAGAGAAAAATATATCACCATAGCTCGCGCTAGCGGATCCTTTGGAGTTATCTGTGTCTGTCATAATCGCTATGCCGTCTATATATTGAGGTGACTTGCCAAAATATTTGATTAAATCTTTTTTTATATTAACTTTTTCTGTTTTCCACTCATTTATACCGTCTTGATTTGATCTAAGCGGTATCATAATCGCTTTTTCGGTATAGGCATTTGGCCAATGCGTATCTGGATCGCTGCTACTAGACCAAATGTAGTTAAGTGCTTTTGCACTTAACGGCGTGAGTCCAGTTTTAAAAACTACATAAATTCTTGCGGTATAATCGTCACCCAATTTGGATTGTTCGTCTAAATTAGATAAAGCTTGGTCGGCACGCCAGCGCCAATTTAAATAAGGAGTTTGATCTATATTTATTTTAACTTTTTTATATAAAGCGGAAGCAGATTGTGTGCTGGTAGCATATAGGTAAGAAATTTGATCTTCATCTTTAAGTGTGTATTGAGTTTTGCCTTCAAATGATTTGTTTTCCCACCCGTTTAAATCCATTTTTGAAAAACGTGCGATCTCTACCGTGTCTTTAGCTAATTTTTCACCAATAACGTTGCTTGTTAGTATAAAGAAAAGAGCTAGTAAAATGCTCAATTGATATGATTTATCTGCTCTCATAAATTTCCTTTTTAACTAATCAAGTGCATTTCCTAGTAAGCTTCTAAATTTATGCCTTAAACACACAAATGCTAAATAATAATTACTATACAGAAGACCAGCATGGCCCCTATGAGTTCTACAGTTTGGGCGATTTTCAGCTAGAATCTGGTGAGACCTTGAATAATGCACAATTATCTTACGCAGTGCATGGTAAGTTAAATAAAGCTAAAGACAATGCTATTTTATTTACTATCATGTTTTCGGGGACTTCCAAAAACATGGAGCACTATATTGGTCCCGGAAAGGCATTAGATCCAGATAAATATTGCATCATTCTTCCTAATCAATTGGGTGGTGGCTTATCTACTTCGCCACACAATATTGATGGTATGCAAGCTATGGGTGGTTTTCCAGAAATCTCCATAGCGGATGATGTCAAAGCACAACATAAGCTGCTAACGGAGCATTTAGGTATTCATGCACTGCAATTGGTAACCGGTTGGTCAATGGGTGCTCAGCAAACATATGAATGGGCTATCCGTTATCCAAATATCGTTAAACGTGCAGCGCCTATTGCAGGAACGGCTAAATGCACTCCACATAATGACTTATATGTAAGCGTCTTTTCAGATGCCTTGAAGTCTGATCCTGCATGGAACAATGGAGATTATTCAAATCCACATGCTTGCGTGCTTGGTCTAAAGCGCTTAGCTCATATGTTTGCTTTGATGGGTCTTTCTACAGAGTTTTATAAACAAGAACAATGGAAAAGAATAGGCTTCGATACAAAACAAGATATGTTGGTTGATTTTTGGGAAGCATGGTTTCAACCGATGGATCCGAATTCGTTGTTAATACAAGCTAATAAATGGCGAAAAGGTGATTCTAGTAGGCAAGCTGGTGGAGATCTTGATAAGGCGTTAAATACTATCAAAGCTAAAACCTATATTATCGCATTCGAAAAAGATATGTTTGTGCCGGTTGAAGATTGTAAAAATGAACAAAGACAGATAACAAACAGTAAACTAAAAGTGATTCCTTCTTTAATGGGGCATTTTGCTATGTTAGGTTTGTTAGAGGAAGATTTTTTGGCTATCAATTCGACACTAGAAGAATTGCTTAACGATAAACCTTTATTAAATTATTAAAACGGTATTGAATATGAAAAAAGCATTGATTACTGGGGTTACAGGTCAGGATGGGTCGTATCTTGCAGAGCTTTTACTGGCTAAAGGGTATGTGGTTCATGGGATTAAGCGACGAACATCCTTGTTCAATACAGATCGTATAGACCATCTTTATCAAGATCCGCATGAGTCTGATCGAAAATTTGTTTTGCATCATGGAGACATGACCGATTCATCAAGCTTGATCAGGATTATTCAAGAAGTTCAGCCGGACGAAATATATAATCTAGCTGCACAAAGTCATGTTGCAGTTTCGTTTGAGGAGCCAGAATACACGGCTGATTCTGATGCAATTGGTACTTTGCGTTTGCTAGAAGCGATTAGAATTTTAGGTTTGGAAAAGAAAACAAAATTTTATCAAGCGTCAACATCTGAGTTATACGGCAAGGTGCAAGAAATTCCCCAGAATGAAGATACGCCATTTTATCCTCGTTCACCTTATGCTGTTGCAAAACTTTACTCATATTGGATCGTGGTCAATTATCGTGAGGCATACAATATATTTGCATGTAATGGCATTTTATTTAATCACGAGTCGCCTGTGCGAGGTGAAACATTTGTTACAAGAAAGATTACAAGAGCTTTGGCGCGCATAAAACTGGGTTTAGATGACACTCTGTATTTGGGTAATATGGATTCAAAACGAGATTGGGGCCATGCAAGAGATTATGTTGAAGCGCAATGGTTAATGTTGCAACAAGAAGAGCCTGAAGATTTTTGTATCGCCACAGGTGAACAGCATAGTGTAAGAGAATTTGTGAGTGTTGCTGCTGAACAGTTGGGAATAAAAATTCATTGGTCAGGAGGTGGTGTAGATGAAATAGGTAAAGATAGCTCCGGTAAAGAAATTGTGAAGGTGGATCCAAGATACTTCAGGCCAACAGAGGTAGAAACTTTGTTAGGTGATCCAAGTAAGGCAAAAGAGAAATTAGGTTGGGAATGCAAAACAAGTTTTATACAGCTTGTTGATGAGATGGTGCAGGAAGATTTGGCTTTGGCAAAACGCGATGCGATGATTAAAGCGCAAGGATATAAATCTTTCGACTATAAAGAGTAACTGTTTCGCAAACTAACATGAATAAAGATTCTAAAATATATATTGCTGGGCACAGAGGTTTAGTGGGTTCGGCCATCATGCGCAAACTACATTCGTTAGGCTTTCAAAATATTGTAACGGCTAATAGTGATGAACTGGATTTAGTTAATCAGCAACAAACTTTAGAATTTTGTCAGCAACATAAACCCGAGTATGCATTTCTTGCTGCTGCGAAAGTGGGCGGTATATTTGCAAACGATCACTACCCGGCTGACTTTATTTACAACAATCTTATGATTGAAAGTAATTTAATTCATTCTTTGTATGAAGCGGGCGTGAAGAAAGCATTGTTTTTAGGCAGCACATGCATTTATCCAAGGCTAGCAGACCAGCCCATATCTGAAGAAAGTTTGTTAACGGGACCTCTTGAGAAAACCAATGAATGGTATGCGATTGCCAAGATTGCAGGGGTGAAATTATGTCAGGCGTATCGGGCTCAATATAATGCAGATTTTATATCAGCAATGCCTACAAACTTATATGGAGAGGGAGATAATTTTGACCTTGAGACTTCACATGTGCTGCCAGCAATGATTAGAAAATTTCATGAAGCTAAAGAAGCAGATGCAGAGGTTGTGACATTATGGGGATCGGGTAAACCCAAGCGCGAATTTTGCCATGTTGATGATTGTGCAGATGCATGTTTGTTTTTGATGCAAGGTTATTCAGGCAGCGGGATTATTAATATTGGTGTAGGTAAAGATTTGGCGATATCTGAATTAGCACAGACTGTTATAGAAGTGGTGGGCTACACGGGCAAAATTGTATATGACGCAACTAAACCAGATGGTACCCCTCGCAAATTGGTAGATGTATCTAAGATCAATAATCTGGGATGGCGCGCAAAAATACCACTTCGTGAGGGAATTGAGCATACATATCAATGGTTTCTGAAAAATTGCTGACACCGTATATCCATTACTTATTACTCTGCTAAGCAGGTTTAGCCTGTATAATTTACTTTTTAAATTTTGAACATGTAAAAGATGACTGCACATTTAAAATGGTTTGGTAAACGTGAATCTGTCGAACAAGTGGAAGAAGGTAAAATACTTGCACCTAAATTCGATGAGCATGGACTTGTTGCGGCTGTAACCACTGCGGCTGAGTCAGGTGAGCTATTAATGCTTGGATATATGAATGCTGAGGCACTAGAGAAGACGATTGAAACAGGTGAAGCGCATTATTGGAGTCGGAGTCGAGAGTGTTTATGGCATAAAGGTGCTTCAAGTGGATTGATACAAAAAATAGTTGAGTTGCGCATTGACGATGATCAGGATGCGGTATGGCTGCGTGTCAATGTGGTTGGGGAAGCGAGTTGTCATGTTGGTTATCGTTCATGTTTTTATCGTGCTATTCCTACGGGCGAGCAACAGAGTGAAACACCGATCAAAATGGAGTTTAAAGAGTACGAAAAGATGTTTGATCCGCTGAAAGTTTATGGGGATGTTCCAAATCCTACTAAGCTATAGCTAAGTTAGTTACGTATGGAAAAGATCCAAGCGCTTTATGATTCCTGGCTCGCAATCTTTGGGCCTAATCCTTACTTTAAAGCTTTTGGTATTGTTCTTGCTTTTGCTGCATTCGCATTAATTTTCAATTTCATCGTTATTCGTTTTTTAAAACGTCTTACAGCTAAGACTTCAATTAAAGGCGATGATCACGTTATTGAGCTGATTCAAAAACCCATTTTTGTAAGCCTTGTGATTTTTGGTTTTGTGCAGGCGGTAAAAGTCTTACAAATGCCAGAAAATGTCGTGGCTACGACCGAGTCCGTGTTAAAGACTATTGTGATCATGTTATGGGCCTCATTTGCCATAAAGTTTTCAAAATTCGTATTGCAGGCCATAAGTTCAAGAAAAAGTAGTGGAGAGGGTAAAAGCCAGATAATCCAACATAGTACGTTGCCTTTATTTAGTAATCTTGCATTGCTCATCATTGTGGCCGCAACCATTTATATGTTGTTTTTGGCATGGGGTATTGATGTAACGGCATGGTTGGCTTCGGCAGGCATTATTGGCTTAGCGCTTAGCTTTGCAGCTAAAGATACGCTTGCAAATTTATTTGCAGGGGTTTTTATACTTGCTGATGCACCTTACAAACTAGGTGATTATATCGTTCTAGATACGGGCGAGCGTGGCAAAGTCACACACATTGGAATTCGAAGTACTAGGTTGTTAACACGAGATGACATTGAGATTACTGTTCCTAATTCGGTGATGGGTAATGCAAAAATTACAAATGAAGCGGGCGGCCCAAATAGTAAGCGTCGTATAAGAGTGAAAGTAGGCGTTGCATACGGGACCGATATTGATAAAGTGCGTGAGTTGTTAGAGCAGGTTGCTACAGAGAATGAAAAGGTATGCAGTTTGCCTGAACCACGTGTTCGTATGCGCAGTTTTGGTGCTTCAAGCGTAGATTTCGAATTATTGTGCTGGATTAATCAGCCGGTATTACGAGGACAGGTGCTGGATCAACTTTATTGTTCTGTATATAAAATGTTTATGGAACATGACATTGAAATTCCTTACAGTAAGCAAGATGTGTATGTAAAAAGCATGCCAGAAGTTTAATAAACTAAATACATAATCAATAATGAAAATAACTAGTAACGTTACGCAAGTAAAGCCAGGCGTTAAAGAAGTTGCATGTGATGGCGGTGGGGGTGCATTAGGGCATCCAATGGTCTATTTGCCATTTGGTAAAAAATCACAGGTAGAATGTTATTATTGTGGAAAGCGATTCGAAAAAACATTGACTAAATAGTAAATAGGGCTTTTATTAGCTAAAAGTGTCTATTGCATAACCTTTTTTGTCGATATAAAGCGATCAACCTCACCAACCTATCTAAAGTAGATAGAAATTTGTTTGGTAATTTACAGTCAAACTTTAATAGTTTTCGTGTGTGTAACGATCCTGTACATTTGCATCTCTTTGAATAGAAACCCAAAAAATTTTCATAAGCCTAATTAAAGTGAGGTAAATTATGGCATCAGATAAAATTAGTGTGATGGTTACATCGGGTAGCCGAGAGCAATTACAAATGGCAGCAATGGTTGCATCGGTTGGTGCTGTGAGTGGAAATGATGTTACCGTTTTTGTATCGATGAATGCCATGAAGTATTTTGTTAAAGGTTCGACTGACAAAGCCCCGGCGGAGGGTGAGATGGGTGATTTGTTAGAAGAGAAAAATGCCCCTGATTTTAAAGAATTATTTGGGCAAGCTGTAGAATACGGAGATGCAAAAATTTTCCCATGCTCAATGGCGGTCGATATAATGGAGCTCAAGCAAGATGATTTGGAAAGCTTTGTTTCAGAGCCATTGGGTTTAACTGCCTTTTTAGGTGATGCATCTGAAGGTCAAGTTTGGCATTTTTGAGTTGAAGTCAAAATTTATAGTTCAAGGAGATTAACGTGTCAGAAAGAAAAATTGTTGATGCAAAAAATACATTTTGCCCAGGTCCTTTAATGGAGCTAATTGGACAAATGAAAATGGCAGAGATAGGAGATGAATTAGAGATTTTATCTACTGATCAAGGATCTGCAGCCGATATACCAGAGTGGATCAATAAAGTAGGCCATGAAATGGTTGAAACTTCTGAAAATGATGGCGTTTGGCATATTGTCGTTAAGAAAACCAAATAGTATTCAAAAATGATTAATGCAAATTATTCAACACATAGTGAATCGACACTTGTAAATTTAACACATGAAAATTTAAGTATTTATTAATCAAATAAGTGCTTATCAATTAAAATAGAGAGGCAATCATGAAAATACTCGTTGTAGGCGGCGGAATGGGAGGAACTATTCTGGCGAATAATCTGGCAAGAAGACTGAGTGGTGAAATTAAAGCAGGTAAGGCAAGTATAACAATGTTATCCGCGTCGGATAAACATATGTATCAACCTGGTCTTCTATATGTTGCGGTGGGGAAAATGATGCCCGATGAATTATATCGTGATCAAGTAAGTCTTCTTGAGTCGTGTATTACTTTTCGTGTTGATCCGGTTACAAAGTTTAATCTTAAAGAAAATAATGTTGTAACAGAAAGCGGCAAGCAGTATGACTATGACATAATTGTAATATCAACCGGTTCTCGTGCGCATGCTGAAGGCACACCAGGATTAGCTGAAAATGCATCTCAGTTTTATACCGAAGCTGATGCGGTGAAAATGTTTAGTGCTTTACAAAATTTTGAGGGTGGTAAAGTGATGGTTGCTGTGGGTGTGCCTCATAAATGCCCAATGGCACCGCTAGAGATAACTTTCATGTTGGCAGATTATTTCAAGGAACGTGGAATTTGGGACAAGGTTCAGTTGCACTACACATATCCTATCGGTCGTGTGCATAGCTTAGAGCCCGTTGCAAAATGGGCGCAGCCAGAGTTTGATCGTTTGGGCATAACCTATGAAACTCTTTTTAATATGAAAGAAGTGCAGCCAGGTAAAGTAATTAGCGAGGAAGGGACTGAAGAAAGTTACGATTTATTAATAACTGTTCCAGCCCATAAAGGAATGCAGGTTATCGAAGATAATGAGTTAGGTGCTGGCGGGTTTATACCTACTAACCGAACTAGACTTAATGTTGAAGGTTACGAAAATGCATTTGTAATTGGCGACACAACCAACTTACCAATTAGTAAAGCCGGTTCTACTGCTCACTTTGAAGCAGAAGCGTTAGCAGAGAATATTGCTTCTACCGTTAAAATTGGTCAACCCGTGCGTGACTATGATGGTAAAGTGTTTTGCTTTATCGAAGCGGGTGAAGGTCGAGCAACATATGCAATGTTTAACTATCAAAATCCACCTGATCCAAAGGCGCCTACCAAAGGTATCCATTGGTTTAAGACGGCTTATAATAAAATGTATTGGGCCAGCGCCAGAGGTTTATTGTGAGAACGGGCTTATTTAAGAGGGTATTGTCATGAGTGAACTGCAATCTATGCAAACCGAAGCCGAGCGTATTTTTGAAAGTGCTGCGGATGCGCTATCGGATGATATCGTGGGTCGACTTGGCGGCACCATGGGTGATGGCCTTATGTTGTTGGATCAAGTTAGTCGCAGTAACTTGGATAAAGCGATTCCATTAATTGATCATCTTGTAGAAACTGGTGATTTGGAGCGTGCAGCTAATTTAGTTCGTGTGCTTGGTTCTGCTGGTGATGCGATCAATGACGATATTGTGGGCCGGCTTGGTGAAATGGCTAATAATTTAATGATTATCGCTGACCGTGTGTCACGAAATGAAAATATTCATAAGTTACTAGACTTGTTAGAGCGAGATCACATGATAGAGATGTTAACTAGCGCATGTGAAGCCGCAGCGTCTGCAAAAGCCAGCCATGATGAACCGTCAACAGGCGGCATAATGGGCTTAATGAAGCTCGCTAAAGATCCCGAATTGCAACAAGCATTGCAGTTTATGTCTAAATTTAGCGCTGGCTTTAAAAATACCTAACGCTACATCTTTTTAATTACAAGCCTCTGTTGTCGTTGTTATAGCAGAGGTTTTTTTGTGCCCGTAAATTCTTTATAAAATACTGGTGATGCTATTTGCCAGATTTTTTAGCCCAAGTGTCACGTAACGTAGTGATACGGTTAAACACAAGATTATCTTTAGAAGTATGTTTACTATCTAGACAAAAGAAGCCTTGGCGTTCAAATTGCACATGATCATCAGTACTAATGCTTGCCGCATGTGGTTCAATTTTGGAGTTTGAATGTATGAATAGTGATTCATTATTCAATGTAGAGGTTATGTCTTCTGCTGCACCAGGGTTGGGGATGTTAAATAGTCTGTCATACAATCGTGTTTCTACATTAATAGCATGTTTGGCTGAGACCCAATGAACAATTCCTTTGAGTTTCTTTTTGTTTTTGCCCGCACTTTCAGGGTCATAATCACATCTCAATTCTGTAATGATTCCAGCATCATTTTTGATTACATGTGTACATTTGATATCGTATGCGTTACGCAAACGAATTTCTTTGCCTGGGCCTAGTCTGAAAAATTCTTTTGGTGGTTCTTCCATAAAGTCATCTTGTTCAATATAAATCGTCTTGGAAAAAGGAATAGATCGCTTTCCTTGTTCTGGCTTTTTGGGATGGTTGTTTGCGCTAAAAGTTTCTTCTTTATCTTCTGGGTAATTATCAATGACTACTTTTAATGGATTTATCACGCACATTAATCTATTGGCGCGTGGGTCTAGGTCTTCTCGAATGCAGTTTTCAAGTACACTCATCTCTATAAAAGCATCTTTTTTAGTGATGCCTATGCGATCGCAAAATTCTCGTATAGATTCGGGCGTGATGCCACGACGACGCATTCCTGAAATGGTAGGCATGCGTGGATCATCCCAGCCTTCAACATGATTTTCTGTTACCAGTTGGTTTAGCTTTCGTTTGCTACTAATTGTGTATTCGACTGAGAGCCTGGCAAATTCAATTTGTTGTGGATGAGAAGAGCTGTTTAGTTCATTCAAGACCCAATCATACAATGGGCGATGGTCTTCAAACTCTAAGGTGCACAAGGAGTGAGTGATATTCTCTAACGAGTCAGAAATGCAATGCGTGTAATCATACATTGGGTAAATACACCATTTGTCTTGTGTTCTTGGGTGACTGGCATATTTGATTCGGTATAAAACAGGGTCACGCATATTTATATTCCCTGAGGACATATCAATTTTTGCGCGCAACACATGCTCACCTTCTTTGAACTTGCCATTCCGCATGGCAGAAAATAGTTCAAGGTTTTCTTCAACATTGCGATTGCGGTAAGGACTTGCAGTGCCTGGTTCTGTTAACGTGCCACGTTGCTTGCGAATTTCTTCTGCATCTAAACTACAAACGTACGCTTTATTTAGTTTTATGAGTTCAGTGGCATATTCAAATAATTTTTCGAAATAATCTGATGCATAATGAAGTTCTGACCAATTAAAACCTAACCACTCGACATCTTTTTTAATGGCATCAATATATTCCTGACTTTCTTTTTCAGGATTGGTGTCGTCGAATCTGAGATTGCATCGGCCTTTATAGTCATCAGCGATACCAAAATTCAAACATATCGATTTTGCATGGCCGATATGTAAATATCCATTAGGTTCGGGTGGAAAGCGGGTGATTACTTTGCCATCATTTTTTCCGTTTTCAATATCTTGATCAATAATATTGCGGATAAAGTTTGAAGTATGTTCAGAGGTATGATTCATGGTTGATGTCACTACTAAAATTTAGAATAGTATATATTCATTCATAGAATAAAATCAGAAAATAAAAAAAGGAATATTGTTGAATCCACTTTTAAAAAAGATATTAATGATAGGTGTGCCACTTTTATTACGAAATTTATTTCGTGGTAATAACATGCTTAAAAAAATTGGTTTATCCTTATTAATTCTGATAGGTGGGGTATGGGTATTTCTTCAATATCCCTTCTATCAAAATCAGCCTGATGTTGATGTTCCTTATGGCTCACCGCCAGAAATGGTTGATCAGTCAGATATCCGCTCCCTGTTTGATGCGCAACGTTCTGGAGAAATGGTTTCCATAGTAGCTTATGTTACACGGGTTTTAAAAGATGATAATGATGGCTCGCGTCATCAGCGCTTTTTGGTTAAGACGGAGGGTGATTTGTCAATTTTGGTTGCACATAATATTGATCTTGCACCTCGCGTGCCGCTAGCAAAACATGACCAAGTTTCAATACGAGGTCAATATGAATGGACAAATAAAGGTGGTGTGTTGCATTGGACGCATCATGATCCTAACCTACGGCATCCTGGTGGATGGATTATTTACCAAGGTAAAAAATATCAGTAAGGTTAAATGCTACAGTTTAATTTGAAGCGGTGCTGCTTTTTGCCACATATTTTGCATAGCGCTTTAATACTTTTTTAACATAGCCTTTGGTTTCTGTGTAGGGTGGAATGCCACCGTATTTTTCTACCGCACCGGGGCCAGCGTTATATGCGGCGAGCGCTAATTCTGTATTGTCATTAAATCGTGTGAGCATTTGGCTGAAATATTTTATTCCGCCTCGAATATTTTGGTTGGAGTCAAAGGAATCTTTTACGCCTAGTTCTTTTGCAGTGGCAGGCATAAGTTGCATGAGCCCTCTTGCACCGACAGAAGAGACAGCTTTTTTATCAAAGCATGATTCTGTAGCAATGATCGCTTTAACTAGCTTGGGGTCTACTTCATAAGCAATAGAATACGCTTCGATTGCATCTTTATAGGTATTGGCTCGTTTTTCTAATTTCGAGGCGGTCATGTTTCTGCAAGATACCACAGCGGTAGGTCTGCCTATGGTTGCCATCAAGGTATATTTCTCTTGAGGCATTTTCCGATCAGTTATCCAGCTAGTGCCATCATTTTCTTTATACACATAGAACTCTGCTTGAATAGAAAGTGGTAAAATAGTCACATAGATGCATACGCATAGTGCTATTTTAATTAGGTATTTGTTTGGCAAGTTATGAGATAGATTCTTCATGTTGTCAGATAGCGAGTTAAGTATGATTGTATCGAATTACTATTTTATAAAAAACCACTCTATGCTATGAATATTACCATTTATCTCGTCAAGTATGATTCTACTATTTATGAATTTTGAAAGTATCGGTCTTCTCCCATTATCCATTAATGCTGAAGTGATGATTCAGATGGAACAATGAAGAACTATATCCCAGAAAATGTAGGACACGATCTCGATAATCATGCATTTCTTGCGTCGTTGGATGAGCAAAAGATACATGAGTATTTGGCGATCAACGGCTTACGTGAGATACAGAACATAAAAGTTTTATGCAGTGTCTCGTCCACAAATGATTACTTGCTTGATAGCACGTTAGCAAATAAACAAGTATCAGTGTGTTTGTCAGAGCAACAAACCAAGGGCAGAGGTCGATATGGGCATAAGTGGGTGTCCCCATCTGCAGTAAATTTGTATCTATCCATGTCATGGCCAATTTCTGTCTGGAGTAATAGATATGAGACCTTAAGTCTTTGGTTGTTGGTTTCGATAGCTGATTTATTAGAAAAGTATGGCTGCCATGATATCCAGCTGAAGTGGCCTAATGATTTGTGTGTAGATAATAAAAAATTAGCAGGTGTGTTGATTGAGAGAAAAGTCAGTCAAACAAAAAATGCATTAATCATTGGAGTGGGTATAAATATAGCCATGTCGTTGCAAAATGAAGTGCATATAGATACACCCTGGATAGATTTGATATCGATTAGACCTGGATGGGAACTATCCAGAAATGAACTTGCTGCCAATATCATATCTTCCTTCTATTACACATTACGAAAGTTGGAAGAGGACCGCTTGGATGATCTAAATGAAAAGTGGTGTTCATATGATATGTTGGTTGATAAAAATATCGAATTTCTACATAAGGGTGAAGTTAAAAAAGGACTGGTTCATGGTATTGACGATCTTGGAAATATAGTTCTAAGGCTTGATGAAGGGTTGGTGAGGCTACATAGTGCTTTGGTAAGTGAAATTAAAATTATTGGGAATAGATAGTGACTTTATTAATAGATTTAGGAAATAGTTGTTGTAAATTTGCTATTGAAGAAAAAGGTCATATAGAAACATATCAATCGCAAAAATACGGCCCTTTTGGCAAGTTAAATTGTATTAAGTCTTTGTGTGATCAATATGATAAAGCTAAGTCGGTGATAATTAGCTCGGTATTGAGTGAAGACATGAATACTCAAATAAAAGACGCGCTAACTTCTGGAGGTGAGAAAAACGTATATTTCCTTAAGACTAGTGATAATAATTTTGGAATAGACCTAGCCTATATAAACCTAAGCACATTGGGTGTAGATCGTTTTGCAGCAATGATAGGTGCAAAAGAAAAATATACAGGCAGTAGTTGTATTGTTGATATCGGTACTGCGGTTACGATCGATGCAATAGATACAAATGGAGTGCATCAAGGCGGTGTGATATTTCCCGGGGTGGCAGGTATGAAAAAAGCTTTACTCAAAGATACAAAAATTGAAGCAGATCAAATGGCTGATGTCGAATATAATGTTTTTGCTAACTCTACCGAGAATGCAATACATTCTGGATGTATGAGTGCTTTGGTAGGTGGGGTTGAGTATGTTGTCAATGTAATGGCAGAGAAAGATGCTTTTGAACAGATTATATTGACGGGTGGTGATGCAGAATTAATTCAGTCGCATTTGTCTATGTCTGTAATTATTGATAACACTTTGGTGTTGGATGGGTTAAGAGTTGTCTCGCAAAATATGTAATGTAAGTAAGGCTGGTAGAATTGACTTGGTGATAAAAGTAAGTCGATCAGACTAAGCCAATCAAACTAAGACCAAAATAAGTGGAATAAGTATGCGATCTTTATTTATGCTTTTGTTAGTCGTGAATTTAAGCTATCTGGTGTGGGGAGTAGCCTTTTCGGAAAAGAGTAACGCTCCTGAAGTGCCTCAACAGCTGGAAGGAGTGCAGACGCTCATGTTATTAAATGAGCAAATGAGGTTCAGCTCTAGTGATACCCATGATGATGAGTCTGCAAAAAAAGAAGAAATTGCAAAATTAAGTACGTTAGGTACTGAGTTAGACAAAAACATGTCTCCCTCAATTGGACCAGCAAAAACCTGTTATTCCTTAGGCCCTATTCTCGACATTAAAGATAAAAATAGTTTAGAGCGGAAATTACAGAAGAGCGGATTTAAAATTAAACATAAGGCCATCACAGATAAGGAGCCTAAATCTTATTGGGTATACTTTCCTGCCGAAAAATCGTTAGCAGATGCCAGAGCCGTTGTAAGTCAATTGCAAGCAGCTAAACTTAAAGATTATCAAATCATACGTAAAGGAAAATTCACCCATGCAATTTCACTGGGTCTATATAATGGTTACAGCCGTGCCAAAATACGTGTAGGTCGTCTTAAAAAGCTTGGTTTTGATCCCAAAATTCAGACGCGATACAAGCAAGTAACCCGTCACTGGCTAGACTTTCAGGAAACAGATGCTAAACGCTTGAATACTAGTGTCTGGGAAAAAATTCAAGAAGATAATCCATTGCAAAAATTAGCCAGACCATGTGCTGACCCAGCACTTGATAGTGCGCCTGCCGATGTTAAGAATAAAACGGTTTCTTCAAAGAGTAGCTAAAAACGAGTAGTTAAAAGATCGGCTTTCGTGTTATCTGGATATGATGGCGTAGTATAGGCGCGTAATTCGAACAGCATCGTCATA
>CAZVPJ010000015.1:0-19216 GCA_964629035.1 uncultured Thiotrichales bacterium
TACCGAAGAAGCTGGTCACCACATAGGTAATAGTGCGAATAGGGGTAAGTCCCATTAATACGTTAATAATAAAAAATGGAAAAACCGGCAGTAGTCGCAAGGTTAATAAATAAAATGCCCCATCTTTTTCAACGCCGGCGTTAATGGTTTTTAATTTATCGGCATAGCGTTCTTGAATGGTGTTGCCTAATAAATACCGTGCCAACCAAAATGCGATGGTGGCGCCAATAGTGGCTGCAAAAATTACCAAAACACTTCCCAGGAATAAACCAAATACCGCACCCGCAAGCAAAGAAAGAATACTTGCTCCTGGTAGAGAAAAACTAGTCGCTAAAACATACACTACAAAGAAAATGATAATACTTTGTAATGGGTTTGCTTGATAATAATCTACAATGGCCTGTTGTTTGGATTTGATATAGTCAAAGTCAAAATATTGATGTAAGTCGAAGATAAAAAAACTAACAATTAAGGCAATAATTGCAGATACTAGTATTATTTTTTTCATTTTTTATTTATCTTGTTGTAGTGAGTTATAAATTATCTACATAATTCTTAAATCACTAGATTCATATATAGTGATGTGATTACAATTACTTTCTTATCAATATTCTATTTTAAATACTTTTAAAGTTTTGAAAAATGCGTATCGCCACCTGTAAATATCATGATCAAGTCCATCTTGCTGTAGTGCAAGATAATTCTGTCTTATTCCCTGCAATGAGTAAGGAATGGTCAAACGACATCACCAGCATGCTACAGTTGATCGATGCTGGAGCAGAATCCTTACAAGCATTGCAAAAAATAGTTGCTCAGGCATCTACGGATGAGTGGGTACCTTTGCCTAGTGTTGAACTTATCTCTCCCATACCACGGCCTAGACAAAATATAATGTGTTTAGGGTGGAATTATATTGAGCATGTTGAAGAGACTGCAGGTAAAGCATTAGAGGCGCCTAAGCTTCCCAAATACCCCATCGTTTTTACCAAAGCCGCTTCCAGTATGAACGGACCTTATGCCGAAATTCCTGTCGACCTTGCAGTCTCTAATAAAATGGACTGGGAAGTTGAATTAGCCGTTATTATTGGTAAAGCGGGTCAAGGAATTGCAAAAGAAAATGCCCTGGACCATGTGTTTGGATACAGCATCATTAATGATATTTCAGCTCGCGATATCCAAAAAAGGCATAAACAATTTTTTGTAGGAAAAAGTTTTACCGGCGCATGTCCGATGGGTCCCTGGATCGTAACTGCTGATGAAATAGCAGACCCGCAGAATTTAGATTTAAAGAGCTGGGTGAATAATGATATTAAGCAAGATTCAAACACTAAATATCAAATTTTTGATGTGGCAAGTGTGATTGAAACGTTATCTCAAGGTATGATACTTGAAGTTGGAGATATTATTGCAACCGGAACACCAAGTGGTGTGGGATATGTTCGCAACCCTCCTGAGTATTTAATGCCGGGTGATGTGGTGGATTGTGAAATTGAAGGGATTGGCAAGATCTCAAACCCTATTGTCAGTAAGTAGGTTTATAACATTTCATTTAATGCTTTTTGTAAACCTTGGATGTAGAGTTCTTTGGACATTAAAAAACCACTACCGTGCCCACCATGCAGTTCAATAAACTGTTTAGGGTCATTGGCGACTGCAAAGTTGCGTTGACTATGCTCATAAGGGATGACTTCATCTTTTTGGCTATGTGCAATGACAATTGGACAGTCGATGTCTTTTAATTTTTGTATAGTTTCGTATTCATGTTTTACGATTAAGCTCGTTGGCATAAAAGGGTAATGCACGGCAGACACATCGGTCATTGAAGTAAATGTTGACTCAACAATTAGCATTGCAGGGCTTACCGTTTTTGCTAATTCTACTGCAATAGCGCCACCCAAAGAACGTCCTGCAATGATGATATCTTGTGATTGTAGTTTTCGTTCCTCAATTAAATATTTCCAAGCTGCGTTTGCATCCGCATATGTGCCTTTTTCACTTGGCTTACCGGTACTTAAGCCAAAACCTCTGTAGTCAATGATTAAAAAATTCAAATTTAGATTATTATAAATTTTAATTGTTTCTAAGCGATGTGAAATATTACCCGCATTGCCATGAAAGAAGAGTACGGTTTTAGCAGGTTTAGTTTTAGAACTGCTTGAGGGAATGTACCAGGCATTGATTTTTTCATGGTCGGCTGTTGTTAATGTTAGCTCCTCATAATCAAGACCTATATCGGCGGGGGTTGCTACCAAGTCTCTGGTTGGCATTTGTGGTGCATAGATAAATAGTGCCTGAGCAAAATAAATTGCTATCATGGCAGCTATATAAAAGAGTACTAGCGCTAGTAGGAATTTAATAATCATAAAGATTGATAGGATGATTTCTCACGGCACACAAAATGGTTTGTAGGCTATATTACCTGAGTAGATTAGGTTGATTGCGGACCGGAACGATCAGCTTGGTAGTACTTGTTTTGGACGGTATCTTTATTCTAATAAGTTGATTATATAAGTTGGCACATGGATATTCCAGATATGGTTTTGTAAACCTCAATTATTTATCTAGAAGAAGATACACAATCATATAGTCTTGCAAATAGAGAGTGGTAAGTATGCAGCTAGAATTGAATGTTACATATCACTGTTTATCATGGCCATAAGTTTAATCGGTTCATTGCTTGCACATGCGATACTACTTTGATGAGTATTTCTGATAAAAATATACGTACAATTAACTGCAAAGAAATCTAAGCAAAATTTGTGGCAAGCTGGATACATTCCTAATGTATAGTCAGTTTAGCTTGATTAGTATTTTAATGGTTTATAGTTTTAACACCTCTAGAGATTAGTGAAAGTTAATGGATATTAAAAAACGCGTTACTGAAATATTTTCACAAGAAGCTCGAACAATTTCTGACATTCCTGTTAATGATGAATTTGAGCGTGCAGTAACTTTATTACAGGCTTGCAAGGGTAAGGTGCTCACCACAGGGATGGGAAAAGCAGGTCATATTGCACATAAGTTTTCAGCAACTCTGTGTTCAACAGGAACGCCTGCATCATTTCTTCACCCCGGAGAGGCGGCGCATGGGGATTTAGGTATTATAGAAAAAAACGATGCTATCGTGGCATTTTCTACTAGTGGAAAAACCAAAGAGGTTTTAGATGTATTGGCAGGAGGGCGCGAGCTAGGCTTGCACACGGTCATTGGTATAACTTCACACCCGGATTCTGAATTACGTGAATTAAGTGATGTGGTGTTGGATATGGGTACCATCAAGGAGGCGTGCCCATTTGAACTCACACCCACTTCAAGCATGGCTGCAATGCTTGCAATCAGTGATGCACTTGCCTTGCTACTAATGGAGCTAAAAGGTTTTACTCCTGAAGATTTTGGTAAGCGCCATCATGGTGGATACTTGGGTAAAAAAGCACGTAGCACCTCGTAGTATCCCGCAAAAAATTAATGCTACGATATTCCTATTTAATGCAAAGTAGGTGAGGGCATCATGTTAAGTAAAAATATTATTTTGTGCATATGTGTATTCTTAATAGTAGTTTGTTCTGGCTTTTCTGTTGTTTTCGCTGATTCGGTAAAAGTTAATATCCCTGCTAAAACAATATGTGCAGATCAACAATTGCAGTTAAATGGTTTTGGGACAAGAACGAAGTTTTTTATTAAACTTTATGTTGCGTCTTTGTATGTTCAAAATAGATTGAGTGACGCAAACCAGTTTCTTGAAATGGAGCAAGTTTCTTGTATGCGATTGCAGGTTACATCCTCAAAAATCACATCTAAAAAAATGATTAATGCGATTCATGAAGGTTTTGAAAAGGCAACTAAAGGCAATACAGATCCTATTAAAAAAGAAATAAAAACGTTTTCTTCGTATCTAGAGCAGCCAATTAAAAAAGGGGATCTATTCGAATTTACATATATACCACATCAAGCTATTCATATTATTAAAAATGGCTCCAGGCTTGGAGTAATAGAAAACAAAGAGTTTGCTACTGCTTTTTTTGCTATTTGGTTAGGTGAGATGCCTGCCCAGGAAAAATTAAAGCATGGACTGCTTGGACAATTGCAAACACTCCCATAGGGTTATATAGCCATAGGATTATATAAATAGTGCCAAATACGCTTGCACATTTTGCGATAAATGGATTATTTACAAGAACGCTTATTAGTCAGGCAGATTTTAAGTGGATCTATTTAGCTTGTGTCATTCCAGATATTCCTTGGATATTGCAGCGTGCGGTTAAAACCTTTCCCATTACATTAGATTTATATGATTTACGTGCTTTCTGCATAGCTCAATCTTCATTTCTGCTGTGTGTATTTATTTGTGGTGCACTGGCAATGTTGGCTAAGCAAAGAGGTAAAGTATTTATAATTCTTATCATTGGTTGTCTGCTGCATCTATTGTTAGATGCTGTACAAATAAAATGGGCAAACGGCGTTCAATTGTTTGCGCCGTTTGATTGGGGCTTGATTAGATTTGATATTTTTTGGCCAGAAAGCCTGGGTACTTATGTGCTGACTGTAGCAGGTGTGCTGTATTTTTTGATTAATATAAAGAAAACAGTTAAACCAAATTGTGAAGAATTTCAACTTAACTTGATAACGGTAAGCATTAGCGCAGTGCTGCTACTAATATGGCTATCTTTGCCGTTAGCATTTATACAGTCAGTGTATTCAGCAGATAATCATTACATAGCAACTTTAAAAGATTCAACTAACAGAATGGGTAAAGAAATTGAAATTGATAGAAATACATACGTAGTTGAAGGAGGAGTCTCCAAGCTTAAGACGTCATTTGGAGAGTCTATTTTATTGAAGAATATTGAAGCTGAAAGCGGCGAGAAAATATCATTGCAAGGCAGGTTTGTAGATCAGAATACAATTTACGTTAAGCGCTTTCATAAACATGCAAAATATAGAGATTATGCATCCATGCTGGGCTTGTCTTGCGTGATATTTATTTGGATTGTATTTATTTCTCGTTGCTATTTAATTTACTTGAGACAGCATTAAGGGCGGCAAATAGTGTCACGAGTATTAACCCTGGTGCGCCATGCCAAGTCAAGTTGGAATAATGATGATTTGGAAGATTTCCACCGGCCGCTAAATAATAGAGGCTTTAAAGTGGCGCCTGAAATGGGACAGCGCTTTGCAGAAAAGAAATGTAAACTCGATGCAATAATATCTAGTCCTGCAACAAGAGCCATTACAACCGCTCAAATCATTGCGCAAAAAAATGGATTTAATATTGACCAGATAACTTCTAATATAGAAATTTATGAGGCTACTCTTGATGTGCTAATGGATCTTATACATCAAGTAAATGACCAATTTGGTAGTATTATGTTGGTAGGTCATAATCCTGGTTTTACAGAATTAGTCAATTATCTAGTGTATGCCAGTATAGATAACATGCCGACATGCGCGATTGCTCAAATACAGTTGGATGTCGATAGTTGGAAAGAAATTTCAAAACATTCAGGCGAGCTAATAAGTTTTGATTACCCTAAGTTAATTCACTAAGTAATTATTTTGGCTAACCATCCTGGTTTATTCTCTTGAAATAATGTATTTGAATAATTTTGTAGGGTAATCATGAAAACAAATAAGTATTAATATATTTGACTGAATTATTCTTATTTATAACCATCAATATTCTAAATGTCTCAATCTATCAAACCAAAATTTACAGAATTTGATCTACCTGCTGGGCGCATCATCGCTAAAAAATATGAAGTCCTTTCAAAGTTGGGTGGAGGTTTTGAGGGTGAGGTATATAAGATTAGAGAAATCAGTACAGGAATTGAGCGTGCTGCAAAATTATTTTACCCTAACCGCAATGAGAAAGATCGTGCCGTTAAATTTAATGCTCAAAAGCTACATAAACTCCGACAATGTGAAATACTCATTCAATACCATACTAAAGAGAGTTTTGTTTTTAAAAGGACACCTGTCACTGTATTAATATCCGAGTATGTTGAAGGACAGTTGCTTTCAGAATTTATTAAGTCATTACCGGGTAAGCGCTTAACACCATTTCAAGCATTGCATCTGTTGTATGCTTTAACAAAAGGAATAGAATGTATTCATGGTTTGAATGAATATCATGGTGACCTGCATTCCGATAATATCATTGTTAATAAGTTTGGTTTGGAGTTTGACCTTAAATTAGTAGATCTATTTTCAGCTAAAGAGCCAAAACGTGAAAGCCGAAGATTCGATATTATTACGTTGATTCAAGTTTTCCATGAATCATTAGGAGGTTCAAAACATTATGCTAAACATCCCGATGCGATTAAATACATTTGTTGTGGATTGAAATGGAACTTAATTTTGAAAAAATTTAAAACCGCAGGGCAACTGCGTAGACATATCGAAAGCATGGATTGGTGAAAATATATATAACGGGCGCATAAGGTGTAGAGATAGCGCTCTATTATTATAATTTTATTGCCTCATATCATGGGGTCTCGACAGATTGATTTTCTATAAAATAAGGCCAATCTCTTGCTTTTTCGAAGGTGATTTCAACAAGCGATAGCTGAAACTTTATTCTCATAATTCAGGGGGCACCCTTAATTTTCTCAATAAAAACAACAATTTGAAAATATATCTCTTATGCGCTTTCGCTTAAGGCTATGTTTTATATAGCTATTATTGATGTAATGGTCATTTATTGTTACGCTGTACTACATATGTACAGATTATTTTAGATCTAACGGATTTGAATTTTAAATGAAAATGAAGGCGAAAAAAGGAATTACACACATGAAAACAAAACTTACACTTTTATTACTGATTCTTTGCATCAGCAGTAGTGCATATGCCATTCCAGTAAGCTGGACATTCTTGGGTGGAGAAATAACAGGTGGCTTTGATTTTGATGCAGATACGGATACAGCAAGCAACGTATCGTTTGCAGCATTTGGAAATACGTACAGCTCCTTTTTCTTTGACGGTTTGGATGTATTTGGTTTTGATACCTTTGGTACTCTTAGTGATCAAACATTTTTTGGACTTCCTTCTTCGGCGGGAGGAATTGCAGTAGCTGGTAACCTGACTAATGCGGGCGGTACATTCGGTTATCTTGCTGGCTTCTTTGGTTTTAGCGGTAACGGAACTGACAGTGGTATTCTTTCTAGCACCTCAACCGTTTCTGTTCCTGAGCCTACAACTATGGCTCTACTTGGTCTAGGTCTATTAGGCTTAGGTTGGACACGGCGCAAAGCTAGCTAGAAACTTTCGTTTTTAAAGAGTTTAAGAAGCCTCACTTCAAAGTGAGGCTTTTTTTTGCCCTGTTTTTATAGATCCACTCCTGCTTGTCGTAATTGGGATATCTTCAAAATAGCTCCTGTAACTACAAAACAGTACAGTAGTTCTGTGTTTCAAAATTAAAGTCTAAGTGCCCTCTATTAGCGGTTATCGAAACAGCTTGTTTCTATAGAAATTTATTCATGAATTAAGTATTGAGTATCTATAAAACTGAAACACATTTTTTTTGTCATATATAGATGAACTTTTAGGAAATCTATTCTCATCATAGTGACATATGGCATGCGCAAAGGTTAAATGTGTGTAAGAGATTACCCTTTCTTAATATGAGAAAATAATTGAGCAGTATGATGTGGTTGACCACATAACATATTTAAATATTTACTGTCTTATCTCTAGATCAGTTAGTAAGAAGTTGTCTCACTATGTTATGTAACGTTACATTGTACATATGCGGATTATCGGTTCTCATGACCAAAAAAATAATATATTAGGCATCATTGAATATGAAATTAATTATATTTTTAGTAGCAATTTTTCAAATGTTATTGTTAACAGCTTGTAGTCCTCTTGCACTTGTTAATCTAACAAGCGCAAGCGGTCATTATGAAAAACATTCTGATCTTGCATATGGAGAGTTGAATCGTCAGAAGTTAGATATCTATCTTCCAAGCGAAAGTGATGCTCATCATGATGAAAATAAGGTCTTGATTATATTTTTTTATGGGGGGTCATGGGATTCGGGAAGTAAAGATAAATATAAATTTGTTGCATCTAGTTTGACTAAGCAAGGTTACAAGGTTGCGATACCAGATTATCGTGTTTATCCTGAGGTAAAATATCCATCTTTTGTAGAAGATGCTGCACTGGCTGTTGCGTGGTTACAAGAGACTAAAATAATGCAAGGTATTGAAAGAGTGTATTTGATGGGACACTCTGCAGGTGCACAAATAGCAGGTTTATTAGCGAGTGATGAAAAGTACTTAGAAAATGTTGGAGTAAATAGCGAGTATCTATCAGGCTTTATTGGAATCGCAGGCCCTTATAACTTTTTACCATTGAGATCCAATAAGCTTAAGAATATTTTCCCAGAAAATATACGTTCATCTAGTCAACCAATACATTACATTGAGGGTAACGAGGTGCCGTTTTTGTTATTGCATGGAAGGGATGATGGCATTGTGGTTCCAGAAAATAGTATTTCTTTAGCAGATAAAATTACAGAGGAAAAAGGTGACGTAACATTACGACTCTATAATGCAACAGGGCATGTTAAAATCATGAAGCCATTTATTAGTGGCCCAAACACTACCACACGAACGGTGCAAGATATCCAGCAGTTTATTGAGTCACATAAATGAGAGCAACTGGGCTCACCTATGGTTAATGCTAGATAAGTAATACTTTGAGCTATTTTAATACTATTAAGATTATCAGTTAGTGCTTAGGTGTAAAAACTATAATAGCTAATGTGTGAAATAGTATTAATAAATATTTAATAACCCACTTAACGGTTTCTTTTTATTCTTAATCAAGTCTTCAATCGTATATTTTTCCAATGCTACTAAAAATTGATTTGAAGCATTTGATAATGCTTGTTTCAATACACAAATAGGTTCTATGGGGCAGTCATTATTGCCAGAATTATTACCAGGTTTGAAACATTCTACGATAAAGAAATCATTTTCAGTTTTTTCTACAATCTCTCTTAGAGAAATCTCTTCCGGCTTTAATGCTAACGTCAAGCCTCCACCTTTACCCTGGGTGGAGTTTATATATCCTAGCTTAGCAAGATGATGCACTACGGACCGAATATGATGTCTTGAGACGCCATAGGCGTCGGTGAGTTGATTGATAGTAGTGAGTTTTTCCGGCTGAAGTGCTAAGTAAATCAGCACGCGTAATGAGTAATCAGTAAATTGTGTGAGTCGCATTGTAGGGTGTATCGCTTATTATTAATAAAATGATGGCATAGATTCCCATATAAAGGTATTATAACATCTAAAGTATATAGATGTTAAAGGAAAGCACTATGTTGAGTGACCATACCAAAGAAATTATTAAAGCAACTGCACCTGCGTTACAAGAATATGGTGTAGAAATAACCACAAGAATGTATGAGCGTATGGGGCAGGAACAACCCGATCTTAAGGCATTATTTGCAAGTACAAGAAAAGGCCAAGCGGAACGTCTAGCTGCAGCCGTTTTAGCCTATGCGCAAAACATCGAGGAGATTGAGGCTTTAACGCCTACCATTGCTGTAATAGCCAAAAAGCATGTTGATGCACGTGTGTTACCCGAGCATTACCCTATTGTTGGTCAATTACTATTATCTGCTATGCAGGATGTGTTGGGTGATGCATTAGAAAAAGATATTGTTGATGCATGGGCAGAAGCCTATGCATTTTTAGCAGATGTGTTTATCGATCAAGAAAAAAAATTATATTGTACTTGATTACCAATACGACTCTGTTGTTATTTGCCCCGGGCTGCGGCGTAAATTTTTCTTAAGGCCTTTTTCTTTTAATGCATTGCGAGTGTCAACTAACATATCAGGGTTGCCGCACATCATTACTTGTGAAGTTTCTGGGGTGAATAGCAAATTAGCTCTATCCTCTAGTTGACCGTTTGTTATCGCTGCAGGTATACGGCCAGGCAGTGCAAAGTCGGTTTCTTCACGACTTACAAATGGGATCATTTGAAATCTATCTTTAAACATGTCTTTTAAATGATTAGAGGTATCTTGATAGGTTAGTTCGTTTTCAAACCTTACTGCATGTACTAATACAATATTCTCAAAACGCTCCCAGACTTCACGCGAATTTAAGATTGATAAAAAAGGCCCAAGTGCGGTTCCCGTAGCAAGCATCCACATGTCACGACCCGCAGGTACCTCATTTAAGGTAAAAAATCCATTCACACGTCTATCTATAAAAATGGAATCACCTTTTTCTAATTCTGCTAATTTTGGTGAAAGTGGACCTTCGGATACCTTAATTGAATAAAATTCAAGTAAAGGTTCATGTGGTGCGTTTACAAATGAATAAGGTCGTCCTACGATTTGATCATCAATTTCTAGTCCTAGACGCCCATATTGCCCAGCGATGAATGGATCAATATTTGCTTCAATGCTTAGTGAGTAAAGCGTATCCGTCCAATGCTTATTCTCAACTATTTTTCCCTCAATCCATTTGCTCATTTGATAAATGCGTGTTGGTAACTTATAAGTTTGTATGTTGGCAACATAGTGTGGCCATTGATAAAGTAACTAGCCAAATCATGCTAGGTAAAACACAAGTCTAACGAAGACGTACTATATCTAGCTATATCTAGGTGTAGAAGGTTTGTAGCTCTGATTTGCAAGACCATCTTGATGAGATAAAAACACCAAGAACTGCGTAGTTTTTTATTTCCTTGCAGGTAAATTGGCCTCTGGAGGTTCGTTTGAATTCTTGCCAAAAAGGTTGATGAAAAATCGTAAGATTTTTTTAATACCGCGCCATAACTTTGGTAATAACCAAATCATTAAAAGGATAAACGCAATAAGCAAACCTATAAAAATATAAGGGTGTGCAATTGCAGCCCATAGTCCTGCAAATACGGCAATATCTTCAGTAATTGAGGCGGCCCAGTTGGAGACCGGCTCTGGAGATGAGTTGATCATCACCCGACTACCTGCTTTGGTGAAATGGGTACCGGCAGCCAGACTACCACCTACCAATGCCGCTGCCATTTCTGCAGCCGGTGTTACATCTCCAATTGCACCCGCAGCAAGTAATGCACCTGCTGGAATACGGACAAATGTATGCAAGGTATCCCAGCCCGTATCCACGCCTGGGACTTTGTCTGCAAAGAATTCAACTCCATACATTAACGCAGCGGCGGCTATCACAAGTGGGTCACCGACGACCTGTAAGTCTACCGGTAGATCGACATATCCGGTGTTGGACATCACTCCTAATGCAAGTAGGGTGCCGTACAAGTTAATACCACTTGCCCAGGCTACACCCATGGTCAGTGCGATGGTTTGTATTAGCGTTGAATATTCTTCCATTTTTAACCTTTACTGATTCAAGGTACTTAGTAAGACTACATAAAAGCAGTTTAGTGCCTTAAAAAACAGCAGCTTAACGTAAAAGAATGTGGCTAATAAAGGCAAAATATATAGGGTTAAGCTTGAAATAGTCTCATAATGCCCCAACATACTCTCTGCAGGTTTCTTTATGTGATTGGCAATAGGGACACTTCAATTCTATCGTTATGAATTCGCACAGGATAACGCTGTAATGCTTCGGTTGCAGGTTCTTCCATGGGTTCTCCCGTACGAACATTGAAGCGACTACCGTGCAAGGTGCAATACACCAGCTCGCCTTTCAGACAACCCAAAGATAACGAGGAGTCTTCATGCGTACACATATCGTCAACGGCATATATTTTACCATCAACATTGGCCAGTAAGATGTCTCCATTATCAGTACTAAACCGTTTTGTTTTTCCTGCTGGTAGGTCATTTACAGATGTGATGTCGATGTAAATAGTTTCTTTTTCCATAAATATAAGCCATAAATATAAGTTAGATAAACATAGAAGATAGCCAAATCATGCCGTACTTTATATATAAAATCACTTCAGGTTCGACTGGTACAATTAAAGACCTTGAATGTCTAGACAAATATGATGAATTCAAGGTGGCAAAAAAACATATACGGGAAAAACGCTTAGATTTTGATAATGACAACCGAATCACCTTAAAAATGATTTTTGCAGAAGATGAATTTGAGGCAGAGCAACGTCTTGGCACTACACGTGATGCTCCAATTATGCGTGAGTGGGAAAAATAAATACCTTAGAGTTAATAGCAATTTTATTGGTAATGATCGTGCGCTTCTAATGGATGAAAAACAGTATAAGCAAACTTATTCCAATATAAATCCTAATCGATGTGTATTTGAGAAAGCCATCAATTCACGTGTATGTAATTGTGGTCAATCACAACGTTTTAATTTAGCCGATCGTGAGGGCGTTGCGTGCACTTCAAAATCGAGCCTTTACCGTTGTAAGCAGGTTATTAACCATCTGCATGATAATGCACGTTTTGTACTACAGCGTATGGATGTAAAAATACTGGGCCATGCTCAGGAAATAAAAATACAGAACGGTGGCCTATTAGGTTTGCAACATCAACTTATCAGTAATGAGGATCAGAATTTAAATATTAATGTTGATGATATTGATGCAATGATCTCTAAGGCGGAAAAAGTGTTTATCAAAGTTGATGATTTTCCGTACTCTAAAATTGTTCAAGTGATGAGTGGGTATCGTATAAGACCTAAACGCAAACGCTTTAAAAAAATCTAGTAAAACAATTCAATGGTGACGAAAACCAAGCTAGATGCATTAGTGAAAGAAGTGAGGTCGTGTCGCGTGTGTGAGGCTGAACTACCCTTGGGCCCCAATCCTATTTTGCAAGCCAAGCGTAGTGCAAAAATTCTCATTATTGGCCAGGCTCCAGGTATTAAAGTTCATACCAGCGGTATACCTTGGGATGACCCGAGCGGTAAGCGATTGCGGGAATGGATGAATGTTGATGCAGAAGTATTTTATAATCCCTCTATGATTGCGATTATACCGATGGGGTTTTGTTATCCAGGAAAAGGTAAGTCGGGAGATTTACCGCCCAGAAAGGAGTGTGCAAAGTTATGGCATAAAAAATTAGTAGCGTATTTGCCAAATAGATCTCTTACATTGCTGATTGGTCAGTATGCACAAAAGCATTACCTGGGTGATTCTAGGCATTACCATGGTGGAACCGTTACAGAGACGGTTTCAAAATGGCGTACCTATTCGCCAAAGTATTTTCCTCTGCCACATCCATCACCAAGAAATACTTTATGGCTTAGAAAAAATAGCTGGTTCGAACGCAAGACTGTTCCTCAATTGCGTAAACAAGTACAGAGTGCATTAAGTGATTAACTTTAACCAAGGGGTTAGCTGTGTCAGAAAATGATACACAGGTAGAACATTCTCAAATTCTTAGTACAGGTATTCATAACTATGAAAATCTAAAAGACATCACAACATTAGTTTACTTGTTGCAAGCCATCGCTTTCGTTGGCTTTACGCCCATTATTGGCGTGATTATTAATTACTTTAAAAGAAGTGATGTAAAAGGCTCGATTTTAGAAAGCCATTTTCGTTGGCAGATAAAAACGTTTTGGTGGGGTTTATTTTGGTCAACGTTGGCAGGTATTCTAATTTTTACCATTATAGGAATGCCTATTGGTTATCCAATGCTAGGCATTACGGTTGTCTGGTGGGTCTATCGCTTTGTGAGAGGATGGTTGCGATTGAATAAATCACAACCAATGTATGTATCTTAGATACCCTACCGTTCATCAATCAATAATACTATAATGTCATTATAATCAATAGCATACACAACCATTAAGAATCTATCTATATAGGTATATTATAAAATTCTTATATACTGGTAAGATGGCCTCATTCAAAATTTAAACAATTTAATTTATGAGGTATAAGTTATGGAAAACTTCCAAGCAAAGGTCGACAACAATGTTGCCGCACTGTGGATTGAAACCGCAGGTTTTACAGTATTTTTATCCGCTGCGTTTCTAGTCGCTATAAAACTTTTTTAAGTTTTATTGGAATTATCTAACCAATAATTTAGCTAAGAAACTACATCTAATCTAAACCGGTCTTGATGGTACTGTCAGGCCGGTTTTTTTGTGGGCGTACGTAAATTGTGTTTATTGGGAACTAGCTTAGTGTGTAGTGATCCAATCTTGTTATATAAATAATCATTTAGTTTTAATTGTATATGAAGCAGTGTGTAAACTTCCTCCGCAAAATTATCTGCCTTGTAATTTTATTACTGCCTGCCGCTAGTTATGCAGATACTGTTTTATTAATACATGGTTATTTGGGTTCGAGTCAGGAATGGCATCGTTCAGGTGTAGTCAGTCAATTAGATTCAGTGGGTTGGTATGATGCTGGGGTGCTAAATATTCATGATGACCGTGTAAAGGCTACAAAAAAGCAAGCCACGTATGTTCGACGGTCTTACAGTATAGAGCTACCTGGTGAGCAATCTATAGATAAGCAAGCCAAGTGGTTGGATAGATATATAAAATTTATTCAGCATAGGCACGTAGGTGAGCAAATTATATTGGTGGGTCATTCGGCAGGTGGCATCGTTGCACGTTTAAACATGGTGCAAAATCCGCAGCAAAATATTAGTGCCTTAGTCACTATTGCAAGCCCGCATTTAGGCACCAAGAATGCAGCATTGGCGCAAACCGTTTCCGAGAATTTATTAGTTTGGGTTGATGGTATACCGGGCGTAGAAAAAATATATCGTTCACAGGGCTTGTTTTTTGATTTAAGTCCAGACCGTTCTGACAATTTAATAGCTTGGCTCAATGTGCAAGAACACCCGCAAGCGCGCTACTATTCTGTAGTGCGTAAAGAAAGTGAAGATCATCTTCAGGATTTTATTGTACCGAGCCGTAGTCAAGATATGAATGAAGTTTATGCGCTTCGTGGTAGTAGTAAAACCTATGAAATAAAAGCTTTGCATAGTCTTAGTGTTAAGGATGCAGAGGTGTTAAAAACTATTTTAATAGATCTATATACTATCTAGTGTCTAAGCGTATTATTTTTGTAGTAATTTTTTTGCTTTCCCTTTTCAGTTGTGGCGCTCCACTAATATCAGCGGATACAAATGCAGCTACTCAAATAAGTGCTTCAAAAGATTCAAGTCTCCAACATCAATTCTTAAAACAAGTGAATATGGTTCGATCCAAAGGCAGGCGTTGTGGAAAAAAATATTTCCCTGCAGCATTACCGTTGAGTTTGAATCAAAATTTAAATCAGGCAGCCCACAATCATTCTGAAGATATGTTTACTCACAAATTTTTAGAGCATGTTAGTTCTAATGGCGATACTCTGGTGGAGCGTATGCATAAAGTGAACTATGCGTGGAGAGCAGTGGCTGAAAACATTGCGCATAACCAAAAAAGTATAGGCCAGGTAATCGATGATTGGTTGAGTAGTCCGGGTCACTGTAGCAATATGATGTCTGCATCATACACACAGACAGGTATCGCAAATGTTAATAGATATTGGACTCAGGTGTATGGCACACCTAAATAAACTATTTGGAAAATATAGAAATGGAAGGACCGCTAAAATTTAAAATCATTTCTTTTGATAATTCAGATGACCACGAAATACATGTTGATTTCAAACAAGAGTTTCAAGATCTAGAGTTACATGAGCAGGCAAGTGAATTTTTAAAACATATCAGCTCACTTCATTCGCAAGTCGCGGGTCTTAACGAAGAGGATGAGCAAGAAAGGCAAGGCATGCTGATTGTATTGCGCTTTCTTGAAGAGTTATGGCCACATATTCAGGCGGGTGAAGTTTCACTTAACGAAACGATAGTGGGTAAATTAGAGGCCCCAACACCGCTAGATCAACTAATTTCAGGATTAAAATTAAACTAGTTGGATTGAGTTAGGCTGTGCTTGCCAGAATATTTTGCCAATGTGTTTAGGCTAGTTTGTTTGTAACTAGTATATTTCTGGCAAACACAGCGGTTATGTAATCAATCTCGTGCTCTACCGGCTGCATCTTTAGCAAGATCATTTGCGTAAAATTCACGAATTTGCGCGGCTGGCTCTATTCGATTTGCACCAGAGCCCGTTAAGCACTGTTCTTTTTTATCGACTGCCCACATTACGTACGCTGTGAAACCTACGAAATCTTCTGGAAATTGGTCTTTGTGAGGCACACCAGTGTGCTCAACCCGATCACCTTTAAGTTCTTTTTTGATGCGTGCTAATTCTAGCTTGAGATCATTAACGTCTTCCCCGTCCCATTGACCAACAACCTCACCTTTTCTGCTAATTATATCGTTTGACATGATGTTCCTTGTTCTTAAGAAGTAAAATATCGTATGTAAAAAATTTGTTGCATGAAAGCGTCACATTCAAGCATATGTATCGGTTTGTGAACAGTTTCAAATCTACATTTTCATCGATAGTATTAAATATCCCTTATAAAACATGTGTAATATGTAGGGTAGCTTTAAGTTACTATATATTTTTTTAGATAAAATCTTAACTAGCTAGGTGTCGGGGTCAAATAAAATTAAAAAAGATAAATTTAGGAGGGGTAAATGAAATTTTTAAAAAATATAATTACAGGGATTGTTCTTTCAAGCGTTCTATATTCTTGCGGAAGTGGCGGCGGTGGTGGAAGTGATGGCGGATCGACTCTTGGAAGCAGTTTTATAGATCCAGCAAGCTGTGTGCTTCCAGTCAATACAGTCGCTATCACCGCAGCGAATGCCGAGGCAGTAGTCAGTGAAGTAAAGGCCGCTCTTCAAATCATTTTGGCATTTGCCAATGCTGGCAGTGACTTCATGGTTTTAAATAACCAAGTGTTAGCTTCTAATCCAATCACTAATGTGTGTGAAAATGTGGGCGGATCTTCTACGATTACCCTAACAGGCACTAATCCAATTTCAATGGGTGACCAACTTTCAGTAGATTTTGCAAATTGTGTGGATACTGGCTCAACCATAAATGGCAATTTTACGGCGACCTATACCACTATTAACGAACTCGTCGCAGGGGAGGCGGGTAATGTAGCAAGCGGTAATGATTGGGATTTCGTTATTACGGGAAGTACAGATAATTTAAGAGTGACCGATAGTGATATCGATGCGGCTGCAGATGGCGACGTCACTGCAACAGTGGCTTTTGCAGCAGCAGGCGTAGACCTTACTTCTACTGCAAGTAATACCATTCTTACATTTGCTGGTAGCAATGATGAATGTGCGTCGATAGAAAATGCGAATATTGTCTCGACTGCAATGAACGTAACCACTAACCCTGCGATGTATTCTTTGGATGTTAATCCTGCGGCTGCACTTGCAGTGGCGAGTACTGAACTTGCAGGTGTTGTTTTAGCTCAAACTCCAGCAGTGCCGTTCACAGGTATGGAAGACTTATATGATGTGGGTGCAGTCGATATTGATAAATATTTTGTCGAACTTGAAGACGCATCACCTCCTACCGGTGGAGTGTTAGTAATAACCGGAAATACATCCAGTATCACCATGACGGCAATGGCGGGTGGCATGGTGCAAATTGATGTGGATGAAGATGGTATAGCAGGGTTTGAAGCAACCATCATGACGACTTGGGCGGCATTATAAATTCAAATGTAGCAATCAATGATTTATGTATGTTTTAAAAAACAGAAGAGCTTAATTCGTTCACTGCAGTAAGCATTTCAGCATCATCGGTGAGTGCTTGAGAAATACAACTTGAGCACGCTGTAACGGGATTAACACCGGTAACAATTAATTTTCCTGCGTGAACTAATAGTCGAGTGCTGGCACCTTCGTCTAAGCCACTGCCTTTGAGATTGCGCGTCATCTGTGCAAATTTTACTAATAGTTTGGCAGTTTGTGCGTCTACACCGGTTTCTTTTTCCACAATCGTTTGTTCTGTGGCAGCACTAGGATAATCAAATTCAAGTGCAACAAATCGTTGCCGTGTACTTTGTTTTAGATCTTTCAATACGCTTTGATAGCCAGGGTTATAGGAAATCGCCATGCAAAATTCTTTTGGTGCTTCGAGAAGTTCACCAAGTTTTTCCATCGGCAAAACTCTTCTGTCATCACAAAGGGGATGAATCACAACGGTCGTATCTTTCCTGGCTTCTACCACTTCATCCAAGTAGCAAATGCTTCCTGCTCGTACTGAACGTGCAAGTGGACCATCCACCCAAACCGTCTCACCGCCTGTGACCAAGTATCTGCCCACGAGATCGGAAGCGGTTAAGTCATCATGGCAAGAAACCGTAATGAGTGGTCGTTTCAATTTCCAGCTCATGTACTCCATAAATCGGGTTTTTCCACACCCAGTAGGACCTTTAAGTAGAACCGGCAACTGATTCGAATACGCCGCTTCAAACACATCTATCTCACTGTCTACGGGTTCGTAGTATGGCTCATCTTTTATAAAGTATTCTTCAGGTTTGAATGACGTGGCTTGCATGGCGGATTGAATTTCGTATGGATAGTTTTGACACTACTTTGTATCAAACCATGGTGCAAGCTCAAGTCCTTGACCAAAGACATGAGCAAGGCTCATCACATAGCTGATGCCAAAAGAGTTTGATCAAGCTCTTAGTGTGGCTTCATTCACAGTATGAAAAATGCGTAATCAAGCATCCATTGATAATAACACTATAAATAGTACGTTTTAGATTCACCAGTGGTGGAGGCGCGTGGGTTAAGCGGATGTCATTAAGGCTGATTATTTGACGCTAGACACTTATTTTCAGGGTTATTCACACAAATTATGTACATTACATTCTTTTCACAATGCTGATTAAACCGAGTATAAATGTGGCTACTCAGGTTTGTGTTGAATTGCCTGATAAGGTTACTTGAAACGCCTATTACTTTATTTATGTTGAATTGTGATTGAATAGCTAGCAAACTTGCCGACCCAATAAAAACAACTTATTAGCGGAATTTCTAAACAATGTTCTCAACAAATCCATTTGCCGAACTCGCGGCTGTAATATCGCCATCAATCATACAATGGTACATCGTACTCATGGTTATTATGGTCATTGGCGGCACAATTCTAGATATGATGCATAAAAAGAGTGCCAAGTACTTTTTTGAAAATGCTGAAAAAGCAAAAAAGAATGCTAAGCGCACGTTAAATGGTGGGGAGAAGGTCTCCCTGGCTGCGGCAACAGTTGCTAACGAAGTGTTAACTTCCGGTGAGTTCAAAAGCACACGTCGTCGTATATCACACCTGTTTACGATGTATGGCTTCATCATTTTTGTAGCCACAACAGTATGGCTAATATTTGG
>CAZVPJ010000016.1:0-17484 GCA_964629035.1 uncultured Thiotrichales bacterium
TCAAAAGATGTATAAGCAATACAGCAATTATGATTGAAACAAACCCAACTCTTGAATTTTTCTAGTCAGCGTATTTCTACCCCAACCAAGCAGCTTTGCAGCTTCTTGTCGTTTTCCATTTGTTTTACGCATTGCAGCTTTAATCATTATCGCTTCGAAGTCTGGCATTGCACGATCTAGAATAGATTCACTGCCTTTAGATAATTCACGATCTGCCCATTCACCTAACAATGCTTGCCAACTTGCGTGATCTGCGACAGACATTTCATCTTTAAGCATTTCTGCAGGTAAATCTTGCATACGAATTTCATTGCCGGAAGCCATAACCGTCAACCATCTACACACGTTTTCTAATTGCCGTATGTTTCCAGGCCAAGTTAATTTGCTTAAATACTCTACAACTTCATCAGAAACTTTTTTACTTTCTGTCTCTAACTCATTTGCAGAAGCTTGCATGAAATGTTCTAACAACACAGGGATGTCTTCTTTGCGCTCGCGCAACGCTGGCAAAACGATTCGAATAACGTTTAATCGATGAAAAAGATCCTCACGAAAATCACCATTACGTACCCTTGCTTCTAAATTTTGATGTGTTGCTGCGACGATTCTTACATCTGCATTGATAGGCTGATGCCCACCGACACGATAGAAGTTGCCATCTGATAACACACGCAACAGACGTGTTTGCAGATCT
Organism: uncultured Thiotrichales bacterium; assembly: GCA_964629035.1. Classification (GTDB taxonomy): domain Bacteria; phylum Pseudomonadota; class Gammaproteobacteria; order UBA4575; family UBA4575; genus JABDMD01. The sequence goes on from CAZVPJ010000016.1 coordinate 695, forward strand.
GCTGGCATATCGCCTATTTCATCTAAGAATAAGGTACCACCATGTGCTTGTTCAAAACGTCCTTTGCGTTGTGTTTGTGCGCCCGTGAATGAGCCTTTTTCATGACCAAATAATTCAGACTCCATTAACTCACGCGGTATGGCAGCCATATTAAGGGCAATAAAGGGGCCCTGCGAACGAGGACTATTATCGTGCAAGGCACGTGAAACTAATTCTTTACCGGTACCGGAAGCTCCATTAATGAGTACTGTGACATTTGAGTTTGATAATCTTCCAATGGCACGAAACACCTCTTGCATAGCAGGCGATTCACCAATTATTTCTGGCATATCGTCCATAGCATCTACTGGCATGACGACCGTGGCTGCCTCTTCATTCGCTGCCAAGCATGCACGTTTAGTAACTTCTACCGCATCATCTACATCAAACGGTTTAGGTAAATACTCAAAGGCACCTTTCTGATATGCACCTACTGCACTTTGTAAATCAGAGTGTGCAGTCATAATAATAATGGGTAAATCTGGGTGGTCTGTTTTAATACGTTCTAAAAATTCAAACCCATCCATACCAGGCATACGTACATCTGTAAGAATTACGTTTGGTGTAGTTGTTTCAAGTTCATGAATAGCTGTGACAGCTGAATCAAAAGTCATCACAGGAATTTGTGCTTTTTGAAACGCGCGCTCTAATACCCAGCGCATCGCCTGATCATCATCTATTACCCAAACTTTAGAACCACTCATAAATACTATTCACTTAATTGTTTACATTAAAACGTTGCTCGCCATTAAGAGGCAGCAATACACGAAACTCGGTATGGCCAGGTGCTGACCCAAACTCAATCAAACCATCATGCAAGTTAATCAAATTCTGAGAAATTGGCAGCCCAAGGCCTGTACCATCTTGACTGCCCGAAACCATAGGGAAAAAAATCTGTGATTTAAGATCTTCATTTATTCCAGGCCCATTATCTAGAATGCTTATTTCAAGCACTAAACGATGCATGACATCTGCCAACGTGTATTGTCTTAGTACCCGTGTTTTTATCGTTACTTTGCCATTGTCTTCTTTCTTATCATCAGAAATAACAGAACGTACTGCATTACGAACAATATTTAGAATTGCCTGCACTAATAAATCTCGATCTGCATGAATATCTGGAATACTCGGATCATAATCGACATTAAACGTAACGCCTTTAGGAGTCTCCGCAAGCGCTAAATGTCGGATATGCTCCAACACATGATGAACATTAATTGGTTTTTTGATGGGGGTAATGTTTGGGCCAAACATACGATCCACAAGCTTACGCAAGCGATCAGCTTCACTAATAATAACGTCGGTATATTCTTGCAAAGAAGCATCATTGAGTTCGCCTGCAAGTAACTGCGCAGCACCGCGCAAACCACCTAATGGATTTTTTATTTCATGAGCCAAGCCGCGTAACATATGTTGCGTGGCTTGCATTTCAGATAACAAATGCTCTTCACGACTAATCTTTACCATTCGATCAACTTGTGAAATCTCCAACATGCATATCATTTCTTCACCCTTTGTATGCATGGGGGTGATCGAGCAATCGATCGTAAATTCTTTGCCTCCCAAACGCCTCATACACACTTCCCGCTGTGTGATGGGATGTCCTCTTTCGATCGAATTTTTTATATGCTGGATAAGATCACCATCCGTATCCTGAATGAAATCCATTAGTGGGCGGTTGATTGCATGACTCACACCGGTGCCCACTATTTCTTCAGCAGCGGGATTGAGATATTGAACACGCAGGTCTTCATTGACCACAAATACCGCTAACGCCAGGTTATCCAATATTCTTTTATGTTCTTTTGTATATTCCGAAGCGTCCATGAGTGCTGGGAGTTCACCAAATATGTTAGTAGGAGTCTTAGTCATTACTTCCTATGTGCAATAATCGATCCAACTTATTCGCACTATTTTGGAACAGTTAATCAATCACTTAGCGGGCTTGGGTGCCAAATATTGCACCATTATAATGCATATGGAGGAAAAATATCCTCATGAGCGCACCAATACTACGCAAATTTTGACGTTCTTTCATCGCACTACGGTTCCGCAGCGAGCAAAGAATAGGGTCAATTTGTGGCAGGAGAGGGAGGTATTGCGGGTCTATTGAATCTGGAATTACTTGGGAAGCTTTGATTATTGTTGTTGCTGTTGCCACTAGCAGGATTACTCACAGATGAACCGGTACCTGAATTTTGTAAAGCTGAAAAACGTTGCAAGGTAAACTTAACGGGCGTTGCTGCGACTTTCACACTGCCAGCGGGGTCAATAATTTTTACCACAATAGTATGAGTACCTCGATCAACATTTTTCAACGCTGCAATAGTACTGGTTCCAGTGTATACCTGAGTACCATCTAACGTAACTACATACTGGTGGCCTATGCGTGTTTGCAGTGCGGGTGAGGCTCTAAAGTTAACCGTGACGCTACCTTGATTATCTCGAAATGTTGAGTCATGACTGGGTGAGGTGATGACTAGCTCCTTATAAACCGCCTTATCATCTTCTTTTTCGGAGCTATTACTATTAGGCGGTAACGCTATAGATTTACTCGGCACTAGCGTGGGTAGAGTATCTACTTTTATTGCTTCAGCATTTTCACATCCACCTGGAGAATCGGTATATACCGTATTGCCTTGAGCATCTTTACAGGTAAATATCTCAGCTTGCACACTGCCTATTGATAAGAGCATCAAGATAGCTCCACTCATGACAAGAATTACACGCATATGATTATTTCCTTATTTGGTCTTACTAAATAGTACTCCCTGATGTAAATAAGACACAGGAAAAGTGTCTAAAGTTGCAAAAAAAACACCCCAAGCCTACCTAAAGACTTGAGGTGCTATGCACTGTTGAGTAAAAATCAGTAGCTTAACAGCTATAATACATATCAAATTCAATAGGGTGAGTTGACATCCTTAACGCTGTCACTTCTTCCATCTTTAACTCGATATACCCATCGATGCAGTCATCTGAAAAGACTCCACCGGCTTTAAGAAATTCTCGATCCTTGTCGAGTGCTTCCAATGCCTGATCTAGAGATGAACAAACCGTTGGTATTTTAGCTTCCTCTTCAGGAGGTAAGTCATACAAATCCTTATCATTAGCTGAGCCCGGATCAATTTGATTTTGAATACCGTCCAAGCCAGCCATCATCATGGCTGCAAAAGTTAGATAAGGGTTGCCTGCTGGATCACCAAAGCGCACTTCAATTCGTCGTGCTTTAGGGTTTGACTCATAGGGGATGCGAATCGATGCGGAACGGTTACGCGCCGAATATGCCAGCATCACAGGTGCTTCAAATCCCGGCACTAAACGTTTGTAACTATTGGTGCTCGCATTTGAGAATGCATTAATTGCACGAGCATGTTTGATGATTCCACCGATATAATATAAGGCAGTTTGAGAAAGATTCCCGTAGAGGTCTCCCTGGAATAAATTATTCCCGTCTTTAACTAACGACATGTGCACATGCATACCACTACCATTATCACCCACGATAGGCTTGGGCATGAATGTTGCGGTTTTACCGTAATTATGGGCTACATTATGAACAACATATTTTAAAATTTGGTTCCAATCCGCGCGCTCCGTTAAAGTGCTGAAACGAGTACCGATTTCACATTGACCCGCAGTTCCCACTTCGTGATGATGCACTTCTACAGGCACACCCATTTCTTCTAGTACTTGACACATTGCTGAACGAAGGTCTTGTAATGAATCCACCGGTGGAACGGGGAAGTAACCGCCTTTTACACCTGGGCGATGCCCAGTATTACCATCTTCAAAATGTTTGGCTGAATTCCAAGCAGATTCGTCCGAGTCCGTTTTATAGAACGCACCTGACATATCATTACCCCATTTGACATCATCAAATAGGAAAAATTCTGGCTCAGGACCAAAGTTAGCCGTATCCGCTATACCGGTTGAATTCAAATATGCTTCTGCACGTTTGGCTACTGAGCGTGGGTCACGTCCATAGCCTTCCATGGTGGCAGGCTCAAGAATATCGCAACGCAATATCATCGTAGAATCGCTAAAGAATGGGTCAACTAGTGCAGTGCTAGCATCCGGCATTAAAATCATGTCTGATTCGTTTATACCTTTCCAGCCTGCAATAGAAGAACCATCAAACATTTTGCCTGATTCAAATACACTCTCTTCTACCGTTGAGGCAGGCACAGATACATGTTGTTCCTTTCCTTTGGTGTCCGTAAAACGGAAATCAACAAATTGAATATCTTCGTCTTTTATTTTTTTGATTACATCACTTGCGGACATTAAATTTCTCCTTAGCTTCGACTCTTAATTGGTGTCTTTTTAATGGTGTTAAATTGGGTTGTTATTCTTATGCTTGTCACTAGTTGCTAGCCACATTCATGTAAGTACTTTCTTATAGTATTCATAGCACAATGTATGCCATGACTCCCGTCAACGCACCCAAATAAGGCTATCGCAGCATTATACGCAGCTTTTTAAAAAGATGTGGGGTGACTCAAGCAATAATTTGCACCATAACAGTGCTTAAGCGCACTATGGTAGTGCTATATGTTTGTTTGCGTGTGCAACACCGTCATGGAATATTTCATCAAAATGAAACGTTACAACACCAACCTTTTAATGATGCATTGAACTTAATGATTTAATAAACAGGATTATGCAACGCACATTACAACATGAAGGGCTCTCAAATATCATTATTTTAACTAATGATATTTGAAAAAATCATGCGCATTTTGAATTGGGAAAATGCCCAGATTTGTCACCATAGGCCAAATTATGCAGACAAATTCCGTCCAGATGATAATTTAGTCACACTTTGCAGTTTCATCATTTTCAATATAAACAACGTTACTTCAGTACGTTACATAATTTTCTTCAGGTAGTCATATTTTTGGCATGTCCCTTGCTCTATAGATAACCAATAGCTTTTAATTGCTCAGGATGAGCATTTTAAATATGACATGGAGGTCATTATGGGCTTAACAACAGATGTATTTACGACAATTTACGTCGTTTGGATCGTAGCCAGTATGGCTGCACTAGCGTGGGCTTATCGACACACAGTAAAGGATAAACTTTGTGGTGATAAGAGTCGCGGCTAGATTTAGAAAGGATTCATTTTAAAGCAAGGATGCTTTAACGACACATAAGGATATGTGTTAATGAAATGTAGAGTCGTGAGGAGGCATCCTCGCACAATAGGGAATAACTCAGACAAGGATTGTCGCCTCTACAATTTTCATTCACTACGAAATTTGGAAGGAGTAAGTAACTAAGGATAGTTCTACTTACATGAAAGTAACACGGTAACTCACCACGGAAGGTGCTTATCTAACCGACTTAGGGAAGAGGGCTGCGAGACAAGGATGTCATTTAGCAGCACTAGAAAAAGGCAAGCTTTAGGCTTGCCTTTTTTATTGCCATATTTATTCATCTTAGCGCTCAATATTCCATTAAATATACCCTGGTAACATGGTGTGACTGGTAGCCAGCGCAGTGCATCGCTATACTCTCGCTGCATGCCATATGGCTCATTACTATGTCTAAATCACAAATCAATAATCTTATAAGCTTTCAACAACTCATTCATCGTCTCGAGCATTTTTGGTCGGAACACGGCTGTGTAGTGGAACAGTCCTACGATGGTGAGATGGGTGCCGCTACCTTTCATCCCAGCACATTTTTACGTGCAATCGGCCCAGAGCCATGGCGTGCTTGTTATCCACAACCCTGCCGCCGCCCTACAGATGGTAGATATGGTGATAACCCCAATCGCTTGCAACGTTATTTTCAATTTCAAGTGATGCTAAAGCCATCTCCAGAGAATATTCAAGATTTATATATTGAGTCACTCACTTCACTTAACATTGATCCGTTGGTTCATGACATTCGATTTGTTGAAGACAATTGGGAGTCACCCACTTTAGGTGCGTGGGGTTTAGGCTGGGAAGTTTGGCTCGATGGTATGGAAATTTCTCAATTCACTTATTTTCAACAAATAGGCGGACTTGACTGCAAACCCGTCACGGGTGAGATTACGTATGGGCTGGAGCGTATCGCCATGTATTTGCAGAATGTGGATAGTGTTTATGATCTCGTTTGGTCTCAACATGAAGACGCCAAGATTTACTACCGTGATATTTACCACCAAAACGAAGTTGAACAATCTGCTTATAATTTCGAACATGCTAATACCGAAGCATTATTTAAAACATTCGATGCTAGCGAAACAGAGTGCCAACAGCTAGTTGAGAAAGAAGTACCTGTTGCCGCCTATGATCATGTACTGAAATGCTCACATGCATTTAATTTACTTGACGCACGCCAAGTAATATCCGTTACTGAACGCCAACAATATATTTTACGTATCCGCAAACTGGCTCAAAATGTCGCTAACAGCTATTTAGAAAGCCGTGAAAAATTAGGTTTTCCTTTAGAAAAAAAATAGCCCAACGCGAGTGTTAAATGATGGATGATAAAAAAGATTTATTAATCGAGATAGGAACTGAGGACCTGCCTGCCAGATTGTTATTAGACATGTCTAAAGAATTTGGTGCATTAATTTGTAAACAGATTGATGAAGCTGAACTTTCTTATGATCATCATGAAATATTTTGTACACCCCGCCGTCTAGCTATCATCGTAAGCAACCTGGATATCAAACAAAAAGATCAAGTCATACAACGCAAAGGCCCAAAAGCCTTGGCAGCTTATGATAAAGAAGGTAATCCAACTCAAGCTGCTATTGGTTTTGCAAAATCCTGTGGTATTGATGCCGCACAACTTGAAGTGGATGACGACCCTGACAACCCTAGACTTACCTTTAGCGAAAAACGCACCGGTAAAAATACTAATGAGCTAATACCTAACATAATAGAGACCTCTGTAAAGAAGATATCAGCACCTAAGCGAATGCGGTGGAATGAGTCAGGTGCAGAATTTATTCGCCCCATTCGCTGGTTATTAGTAATACTAGGTTCAGATATTATAGATACGACCTTGTTTGGAATTGATGCTGGCAATGTTTCGCATGGACATCGTTTTCACAGCACCAAAGAAATTACGGTAAAGCACCCCTCTGCTTATAAAGAATTACTGCAAATTAAAGGGCATGTACTAGCAGATTTCCAACAGCGCCAAGACACCATATTGCAACAAGTTGAAGCGCTGGCAAAACAAGTTAACGGTACACCGTCATACACTCAATCATTATTAGAAGAGATTACCGGGCTGGTGGAATGGCCCTGTTCTTTGCTGGGTGAATTTGACTCACAGTTTCTAGAAGTACATAAAGAGCTTCTTATCAGTACCATGCAAGATAATCAGAAATATATCCCTCTGCTGGATAAGGACGGCGAATTATTGCCACAATTTATTATTGTCAGCAATATAGACAGTAAAACACCCGCTATCGTTAAACATGGAAACGAAAAAGTTATCGTGCCACGTTTCGAGGACGCGATGTTTTTCTGGCAACGAGATAAACATACCAATCTAGAACAAAACTTAACTAAGCTAGAGAATGTCGTCTATGAGAAACAATTAGGCACTTTAAAAGATAAAGTTGGGCGTGTTTGTGAACTCGCTGCATACCTATCTAAATTTACTAACGCTACCGAAAAGGACTGCACTCGCGCAGCACAACTTAGCAAATGCGACTTGGTTAGCGAAACCGTTGCAGAGTTTCCCAAACTACAAGGTATCATTGGGCGCAATTTAGCTTTTATAAATAATGAATCTGAACAAGTCTGCATAGCCATTGAAGAGCAATATTTACCCAAGCAATCGGGTGGCATTCTCCCAGTATCTCCCACTGGAATCACACTTGGTCTAGCAGACCGAATAGATACACTGGTTGGTATTTTTGCAATCGGTAAAAAACCAACTGGCTTAAAAGATCCTTACGGGCTTCGACGCGCTGCACTTGCAGTACTTCGAATAATTATTGAAACTCCGTTAAATATTAATCTAACTAAATGTTTAGAAAAAGCATCAACACTTTACCCAGAAGATTTAAAAGCATCTACAACAGTTGAAGAGGTAAATGAATATATTAATGAGCGTTATCGTGGATATTTTTCAGATCGAGAAGTACCGCTAGATGTTATAGATGCTGTATTAGCTAATCATCCATCATATCCGCATGAAGTCGCCGAAAAGATTGGTGCATTGCTTAGTTTTAGAAAATTACCAGACTCTGAAAGTCTAGCAGCGGCCAACAAACGCATACGAAATATCTTAAAGAAAATTGATCGCAGAAATATAGGTGATGTAAACGAGAATTTATTTAAAGAAGAAGCTGAAAACACTTTGTATAATGCTTTAAATGATTTATCGGATGATGTAGAAACTTTATTCAAAAACAATGACTATGAACAAGCATTAAGTAAATTAGCGGATTTGCGTCAACCAATAGATAGATTTTTCGATGATGTAATGGTAATGGATAAAGATGATTCTCTTAAAGCGAATCGTATTGCTTTGCTATTCAAAATTGACTCATTATTTATGCATGTTGCTGATTTTTCCAAGTTGCAGTCTTAAATAACATAGGAACCTTTCATCATGAGTGAGTTAAAAGCTGTAGTACTTGACCGTGATGGAGTCATCAACGAAGACTCGGATGAATTTATTAAATCACCTGAAGAATGGATTGCCATTGAGGGCAGCTTAATCGCCATAGCAAAGCTTAACCAAGCGAAAGTAAAAGTTTTTATTGCTTCAAATCAATCTGGTATTGCGCGTGAATTATTTGATTATAATGCTCTTAATCAAATACATAATAAAATGCTAACTGAGCTTGCACAGCATGGTGGACATCTGGATGGCATTTTTATTTGCCCGGATTTGGAAGCCGAGTGTCGCAAACCAAAAACAGGCATGTTGGTTGAAATTGAACATCGAGCGAATATATCACTGGAAAAAGCTCCTTTTATTGGCGACTCTTTGCGTGACGTACAGGCTGCCATTAATCACGGCTCACAGCCTATTTTAGTACGCACAGGTAATGGCTCTGTTACCTCACAAAGCGAGCAATTACCACGAAATATTCCGATATATGATGATCTTGCACAAGCAGTAGACGCCTTGCTCTCCGAGTAAATTTTCCCGTTAATTATACTAATCACTAATGTTGCAAACCCTACGATCTTTGCTTTTTTTAGCAGGCATGACAGTGCTTACTTTTTTATTTGGGATTGCTTGCCTGTTTACAGTCGTACTGCCGTATACAATGCGCTATCGCTTCATAACTACCTGGAGTGTTTGCAATTTATGGTGGTTGCAGATTACTTGCAATGTAAAGTCTGAAATATCAGGTAAAGAAAATATCCCCGATCATGCTTGTATCGTTATGGCAAACCATCAATCCACCTGGGAAACTATGGCGCTTGGGCCAATCTTTCCACCATTAACCTGGGTTGTAAAAAGAGAGCTATTTTTTATTCCTATATTTGGCTGGGGTTTAGCACTCATTCAACCCATCGCTTTAAATCGCAATGCGGGAAGAAAAGCAGTTGATCAGTTAATTGAAAAAGGCATTGAAAAAATTTCATCCGGACGTTCGATATTAATATTCCCTGAAGGTACGCGCATACCTCCCGGCACTAAACGCAAGTTTAAAATAGGGGGTGCAATGTTAGCCGAGCAATCGGGGGCGCCTATTATTCCTGTTGCCCATAATTCTGGCTCTTTCTGGGCACGCAAACAACTCACTAAAAAACCTGGAGTAATAAGAATGGTTATTGGACCAGAAATTAACACTCAAGGTAAAAGTGCCGAACAAATTAACCAAGAAGTCTATGATTGGATAAGCCAGCAACGTGACGTGATTGAAAAACGTTAGCTGGTATATTCACTAAAATATAGATTTACAAAACGAAGCAACAAAGAAATAATCACCGCAGCAATAGTGCTGAAAATTATTCTATCAATTCATGGGCAAGGGTTTGGGTAGTGCTGGTGAATCTGTTCAATTTTTTCTAATGTTTCACTTGAGAGTGACAGTTCTACACTTGCTATATTTTCTTTTAGTTGCTGCATTGATGTTGCACCAATAATATTAGCCGTCACAAATGGGCGTGTATTGACGAACGCCAATGCCATTTGCGTTGGGGAATAACCACATTCTTTGGCAAGCCTGACGTATTCAGCCGTCGCAAGTACACCTTGTGGGTTACTATATCTTGTAAATCGCTCATACAATGTTAAGCGTGCATCTGCTGGCGTACTGTCAATATACTTTCCACTTAACACGCCGAACCCTAATGGTGAATATGCTAACAGACCCATTTGCTCACGATGCGATATTTCCGCCAAACCTACTTCGTACGTTCTGTTCAATAAGCTATACGGATTTTGAATGCTCACCATGGCTGGCCAATTATTCTTTTGCGCGAGTTGCTGGTATTGCATTGCACCCCAGGGGGTTTCGTTACTTAAGCCTAGATAACGAATTTTGCCTCGCTCTACAGCTTTCACTAGACAACCGTATGCATCTTCGATTTCATTTATCGTTGCAGTAGTTTCAGATTCATCATGTTGATAACCCAGAGGACCAAAGAAATTGGTATTTCTTGCAGGCCAGTGAATTTGGTAGAGGTCAATATAGTCGGTTTGTAAACGCTGAAGACTGGCATCCAATGCCGCATTAATTTGCGTTGGGATAAGTTGCGCACCGCCACGCAAATAATCCATCATTCCGGGACCGGCCACTTTCGATGCGAGCACAATATCATTACGTTGATTAGATTGGCTTAGCCAAGTACCGATATATTCTTCCGTTTTACCTTGCGTTTCTTTTTTGGGAGGCACCGGATACATTTCTGCCGTATCAAAAAAATTCACGCCTTCAGATACAGCATAAGACATTTGCTCATGGGCCTGAGCTTCAGAATTTTGCTCACCAAATGTCATGGTGCCTAAGCAAATCTTACTTACTTGAATTCCGGTTTTACCTAATTCATTGAATAACATTATTCACGCTACTATTTAAATAATACGAGCACGCCCGTATAGCCATATAAACGATTATTAAATATTTCACCATTTGCAAAAAATCCAACCAAAGGAAAATCTCCAAGCTCATCCTTAATCATATTGAGCTCTTCTGAATTATCACCAAACTGATAACGTCCACGACCCAGGCAGCTATAGTATAATCCTCCGCGAGGCGAACCTTCTAACCGCGACTTCATGGTTGCCAACATTCTGAGCATATCAGCTCGTGCACTGTTGCCATCACGCCGACAAAACATAAAATTACTACCTTCATAGATATAATCACCCACTGCGATGATTTTTTCTTCAACATCAAAGCCAATGATATTCCGTACCAGGTAGTCACCCGTGTCAGAATGCTCAACAGGCAACCCCGCAAAAATATAGCCTGTGACTTTATTTAAATCTTTTGCTAATACTTCACCAATATCTTCACGCATCACATCCAGAGCAGGTCGGCCATCAAGCTCGATTAATAAATTTCGCTCTGCTTTCGTTATTACATGCTTTTGATCTAATGGCGTGCAACCCTGGGTATGACCAATGATGGTTTCTACTTCTGGTGAAAAAAATATACCTGACACACCTCCTTGAACGATGCTTTTGGCTATTTGGTAATTTTCAAAATTAGAAGAGGTTAGCCCCCCCGCTAAGTACGCTGCAGGAACGGTTTCAGATATTTTTTCAATTATATTCGGGGTTGCAGGATTACTTGGATCACCGTGAATAATCCCTACATGCGGTAACTCTTCTTTACAGTAAGCAGAAATTTCTGCCAATAATGTTTCTTCAGTAACTTCACTGTTTCCAACAATTGAAAAATTTTTGGAGTCAATATCGGCGAGCATAACTGCAAGTGTTGGCTCTTCATATGACTCATTACCCGTGCTACACACACCTAGGCCAAGCGTGCCTATCCAATGATCTATTCCAGTCTCTTGTTTTAAACGACCGAGAATTTCTTCTATATCTTCTCCAAGTGAGTCATTAGCATATAGAAATCCTAATTGATAAATACCATGAACATTTCCAATCTGGAGTAAACAATCATTAACCAATTTGCGGGTATCAGCACTCGTTGCCACCGCGAGTAAAAATGTAGCGCTCATGATGTTATTATCACATTCATTTCTATCCCTAACTTCACTTGTTTATGATGAATCATTTTCTCCAATTATGTATACATGCTCAGTGCACCACCTGAAGATTGCATTAATACCATTACGATAACCTGGCAACAAAGCCTTTGAAGCCTCTATAGTAATAAAAAAGATTAGAATACTCTTCATTCATCTTTCTCAAGTATAGAGTTATCCAGCAAAATTTGTTGGCTTTTGGGCCACTAAAATCACTATATAATATTCACTTTGTATGCATTAAGTGGCGGAAGGAAATCTGTGTGCTAGCTCAAAGCAAAAATATCTATAACTCTATATATTAGTAACGATTAGATTTATGGCTTAATATTGCTTATTAAGAGTAGTGGGTAACTGCATCTATTTTTTGTAGTATTTCCCGTATACAAATACCTAACTATCTAGCCAAAAACTAATGTATAGAGCTATCTTCAATATAGATTGCGCGTTTAGGAGTATCCATTGATCACAGCACGACAATACACACGTGAGCTCATCAGTCGATTTATTCCTTATATGAATTGGATTGGTGAATTAAAAAATCCCCAAACAATCATTAAAGATTGCCTTGCAGGTTTAACGGTCGCATTAGTCTTGATACCGCAATCCATGGCCTACGCACAGCTTGCAAACCTACCGGCCTATTATGGTTTGTATGCTTCATTTTTACCCGTAATTATTGCCTCACTTTTTGGCTCCTCACGTCAATTACAGACCGGCCCTGTTGCGGTAGTTTCACTACTGACCGCTGCAGCACTTGAACCATTGGCCACTACCAATCCTGATGGGTATATTATTTATGCCGCTATTCTCGCTTTCATTGTAGGCATTTTTCAACTATCCCTCGGCTTGCTTCGCCTTGGTGTCCTCGTTGAATTTTTATCTCACTCAGTAGTCATTGGCTTTACTAATGCAGCTGCCATCATCATTGGCACATCACAACTATCTAAACTATTCGGCGTAACCGCAGAATCAGGTAACCATTTCTACGAAACGATATGGAATGTGCTAGTTGAAGCGACTAAACATACCCATTTCCCAACATTGGTGATGGGAGTTGCCGCATTGGTGATTATTTTTGGGTTAAAAAAATTCGCTCCTAAAATCCCGGGGGTGCTCACAGCCGTGGTTGTCACCAGCGTAGTATCCTGGCTCATCGGCTTTGAGGCATTAGGTGGCAAAGTGGTAGGCAATGTACCGGCAGGCTTACCTAGTGTTGGTATCCCAGATTTTGATATGTCTGTTGCTTTAGATTTGATATCTAAAGGCATCGTAATCGCTGTGATCGGATATATGGAAGCCATCTCTATCGCTAAAGCCATTGCAGTACAAACCCGGCAACGAATTGATGCTAACCAAGGTTTGGTTGGGCAAGGTCTGGCAAATATTGCTTCAGGTCTATCGGGTGCCTACCCTGTAGCGGGTTCTTTTTCACGTTCTGCTGTGAACATGGCAGCAGGAGCGGTTACAGGCTTTGCCGCAATATTTACGGGAGTATTAGTAGCCGTATCTTTGCTGTTATTGCACTTCAGCCAATACCTCTACCATCTTCCTCAAGCGACACTGGCTGCAGTGATCATTTCAGCAGTGATCAATCTTATCCGCATCAAACAGATTAAATATGCCTTTCGCGTGCATCCTCATGATGGTTTCATCGCAATGCTTACATTTGTGTTAACGCTGATACTTGCACCTCACCTAGAACAAAGCATATTAGTCGGTGTAGTACTATCACTAGGTCTATTTATGTATCGGACTATGCATCCACACATTTCCATTTTATCTAGGGCTGCAGATGGTGAATTACGTGATGCTGGATCTAATATTTTAAAAACCTGCCCAAACATCACGTTAATGCGTTTCGAAGGGCCACTATTCTTTCTTAGTGCGATGTATTTTGAAGAAAAAGTACTAGAACGTGTTGCTGCGAAACCTGATTTAAAATTTATTATTGTTGATGCTGAAGCCATAACTGAAATTGACGCTACAGGTGAAGATATGTTGCATCAACTATCATTACGCTTAGCTGCATTAGACATTGAATTTGTTTTTGCACGCACTAAACGTCAGGTTATGGATGTATTTGTACGTACCGGATTTGCAGGACCTGATTGGTCAGACCACTTTTATAGACATGATGAAAATGCTATTGAATTTGCTTGGGAGAAAATCACTAATTGTGAGCAAGAGGTATGTCCGTTAGCTAAAGGTCATGAATGCCCTTCACGTCGCATAGAAACGAACAAACTAGCCGCGTTTTTAAAGAGAAGTGATGAATAAGTACATCAGGATCATCTGGTTTTAACAAGATATACCTGGTCAGAAATTTTATGCCCAAGACGGTCTCCTCGACGTTCAAACTTTGTTTGAGGGCGCTGCGCTATAAAAGTTGATGTAGCATAATGCACAAACAAATCACTTTGCTTTACTGCTTCTTGAATATGCTTAGCATAAGGTTGCCAGTCGGTAGCGATATTAAGCTCTCCTTCATCCACTAATTTCTCTGCAACAAGCTCGAGAAATGGCACTTGAATCAGGCGTCGCTTATGATGACGTCTTTTGGGCCATGGGTCTGCAAACCAAATAAGTATCGCTGAAAAGCTTTTTGCTGGGATATTTTTTTGCAATAACTCGACCACATCTGTATTGATGACACGAATATTTTCCAGTTTATCGTCATGGGCATTCCTCAATAGGTTACCAATTCCGGGCCGATACACTTCAACCCCTAAAAAATTTAATTCAGGCTGCTGCTTCGCGAGTGAAATTAAAGATTCTCCATTGCCAAACCCGATATCAAGCACAATAGCTTGTTTTTTTACAAACAATTTATCGAGGTCAAGTAATTGCTCAGTTGTCTCTACACCATAATGAGACCAATATTGATGAAATGCTTCGCGTTGTGCTTTTGTAAAGCGACCTTCTCGGCGGACAAAACTACGAATAAATGAAGATGACTGCTGCAAGAGCTGAACAACCCAAAAAGTTGTTAGAAAAAACTACCATCGATTGGAGATGAAGCGGATGCAAATCTGCGCCGTGGCATACGGCCCGCTAAAAATGCTTCACGCCCAGCAGCTACTCCCTTATGCATAGCTGAGGCCATTAAAACAGGGTTTTTTGCTTCTGCTATCGCAGTGTTCATCAACACTCCATCACAGCCCAATTCCATTGCCACCGCTGCATCCGATGCAGTACCTACCCCTGCATCCACAATAATCGGCACCGCTGCATTTTCAACAATGGTAAATATATTATGTGGATTCCTAATCCCTAAGCCAGAACCAATGGGTGCTGCAAGCGGCATCACGGCTACACAACCCATTTCTTCAAGCTGCTTTGCAATAATAGGATCGTCATTGGTATACACCATAACGTTAAAGTCTTCCGCAATAAGTGTCCTGGCGGCATCAATGGTTTCCACCACATTTGGGTAGAGTGTTTTTTCATCCCCTAACACCTCAAGCTTAACGAGCGAATGCCCATCAAGCAGCTCACGAGCAAGGCGGCAAGTTCGCACGGCATCTTTTGCAGAGTAACAACCTGCTGTGTTGGGCAGTATTGTAAATTCACTAGTGGGTATAACATCCAGTAAATTTGGTGAATCTTTATCTTGACCAATATTAGTTCTGCGGATAGCCACCGTGACAATTTGTGCACCGCTTGCAACAATAGCGGAACGTGTCTCTTGAAGATCTTTGTATTTTCCAGTGCCTACTAATAAACGAGACTCGTAATTGATTCCAGCAACACTCAATAGGTCTTTATCAATGTTGCTCGTAGACTGAATATGTGGATTTACTGTCATGATCTAGCTTCTATGTTACATTCAAATTTATTGCAATCATGTGTTTAAGTCATACTAAAAATGAATAAGTGTTGGTCTTCTAACTTCGTTAACATTTTTCTTCTGGCGTTACTGCCAATTTATATTGTTATTCATGCAACCATGCTGCCCAGCTCAATCAGTACAGCAGGGATTGCAGATGATGGCTATATTTCTATCATAACACTGACCTTTGTCGGGTGTGCGATTCTGACACTATTAATCCTTATATTTAATACTGAATTAACCACCTCTAAACTCACTGCAGGGACCTCTGCCTATGTTTTACTGATCTACTTTCTAAGAGAAGCAGATGTACATAGATTGTTTACCATTGAACACGTGACTCGTGGAAAGTTTTACCTAATGCCTGAAGTTCCATTGTGGCAAAAGATTTTTGCTGCGGGGGTATTCTTGGTATTAATTATTTGTATTTTATATTTACTGTTTAAATATCTATGGGGGTTGCGACAAAAATTACTTAATCTTGAACCCAATATTGTCGCATTGACCTTATGGTTTGTTGTTTTAGTGATTTCACAGCTGTGTGATCGTTCTGGTTTAAATCATACACATGTTGGAAGAGTTATCGAAGAATGCTGTGAGTGCTGGGCCGCCATGTTCTTATTTATTGCGGTTGTGCAGTCTATACTGTGCTTCAAGTTAGACAATCGTGAGGATGGGCGATAACGTAAAGTCTTATAGCAAGCCCATTTATTAGCCCCCACCGATAGCATGAATAATTTCCACCCGGTCGCCAGGCTGAATGATGTATTCAGATA
>CAZVPJ010000016.1:17584-19017 GCA_964629035.1 uncultured Thiotrichales bacterium
GGTGGAAAAGCAACATGGGCAGCAGGTGGGATATTGTCTCCTCTAAACCCTTGGAATTTAGATAAGGATGCACAATCGTTAGTTGATGAAGGCAGAATTAGCTTTTCAGCATTTGCTGATGAATTAAAACAAGAGACCATGATTGATATTGAGCTCTTTTCATCCGGTATGCTGGTGCTGGATACTGACGAGAAACAGCTGGCACTTGAATGGGCTAAAAATAATAATGAAGTGGTTGATGTTCTTTCCAATAAAGATTTACGTGAGCTTGAGCCATGTATATCAAATGAAATAAGAGAAGCATTACATATTCCCAGTATTCAACAAGTGCGTCCCCCGAGGCTCATTGCTGCACTAAAAAAATTTCTACAGTTAAAAAATATTTCAGTGTATGAAAATTTTCCAGTTGAAAAAATCATAGTTGAAAATAACAAGTCTGTTGGAATCTCTACAAATAATATTAGATTCCATGCAGATAAAACCATCATCTGTAATGGTGCATGGGCCAAAAATTTATTTCCCGAAGACAACTCCATAGACAACATAGAAATACAACCTGTGCGTGGACAAATGTTACTGTTTCGACCGCCAGAAAAAATAGTAAACCGTATATTACTTAAACAAAAATCGTATTTAATACCAAGGCAAGATGGTCATCTTTTATGTGGAAGCACAATCGAACATGTTGGCTTCGATAATGACATCACGCGAGAAGCACGGCATTCATTACAAAATATTGCCAATCAGCTGGTCCCTACACTATCTTCTCTTTCGCCCATAAAACAATGGTCAGCCTTACGGCCTGGAACAAACCGCGTTGCACCATATATATGTGAACACCCCACTATAGGTGGGCTTTACTTGAATAGTGGCCACTATCGATATGGCATCATCATGAGCATAGCCTCAGCTAGAATAATGAGTGGTCTGGTGACTAATTCGGTAAACCAGTCACAAATAGCACCCTTTACATAATAGATAATGTTTGAGCATTTGATCTGATTGGAGGATGTTATCGAGTAAATAGACTTTGTCTAAATTATCTCTATAATTTAATGGTATGAACAATCTCGACCAATTTCCTAAAACACGTGTAGATATATTGGATATGTTACGCAAGTCTGGTATCACACCAACTTCTCAGCGTATTAAAATTGGCGAGGTTTTATTTTCGCGGGAACAACATTTATCTGCGGAGCAAGTACTCACTGCAGTCAATCAGGACGATGGCGAGGTTTCAAAAGCCACTGTGTATAACACACTAGGAGTTTTTGCTAAGCATGGTTTAATTCGAGAAGTCATCGTAGACCCATCAAAAGTTTTTTACGATTCCAATTTACGCAAGCATTATCATTTATTTTATTCTGATACGGGCGAATTGGAAGATATCACCCATGAAAGTATACAAATCTCTAAATTACCTGAATTACCTG
>CAZVPJ010000017.1:0-10589 GCA_964629035.1 uncultured Thiotrichales bacterium
GTACATGCTTTATAACCTGTTCATATGAAGCAAGAAAATATGGAATAAAAACAGGAACTCGCCTAAAAGAAGCACGATATTTGTGTCCTCATGTTCAACAAGTTGCTGCTAGAGCTGAGTTATATGCCAGAGTTTCTACTGAAATTATGTCAGCATTACAAACGATAACTCCTGATATAGAGATATTTTCAGTAGATGAGGCCTTTCTTGATATTACTCATTGCCAGGGTATATATAAAAATCCTATTGATGCTGCAGAACTTGCAAAGAAAATTGTTTATGAAGTAGCGGGAGTGACCTGTAGCGTAGGTGTTAGTGGTGATAAAGTTACTGCTAAACATGCTGCAAAATTAATAAAGCCAGATGGTTTGTTAGTGGTGCCACCATGGTTAGCACGTGCGCACTTAAAAGATGTTCCTGTTACAGAACTTGCCGGTATTGCGAAAGGTATCGGGAAGTTTCTTAATGATAGGCAAGTATATGTTTGTGGAGATATGGCTAAATTGCCGATAGGAGAGTTGGCGAGGCGTTTTGGAAATATAGGGCGGCGTATCTGGTATATGACGCAAGGTTTAGATACTGAGCCTTTGAATAAAACAGTGGCGGCACCAAAATCTATTGGACATGGGAAAGTTATGCCACCTAACACTAAAAACTTTAAAGTGTTAAAAACATATTTACAACATATGAGTGAAAAAGTTGCAGCGCGTTTGCGTAAGCATGCATTAGAGGCACGTAGTTTTTTTATTGGTTTTCGTATTAAAGATGTTAAACATAAGTGGTTAGCAGGAAAGTTTCAGGCAGAAGAACCTACTAACGATGGCCAAAAAATTTGGATGCTTGCTAAAAAACTACTCGAACGTTGGAATGGAGAGGGGATATTCCAGGTGCAGATTACTGCAATTGATTTACGACCCAGTGGTAATCAGTTGTCATTTTTTGATGTGTTAGATGAGCAGCGTCAATGTCTTAATCGAGCAATGGATCAGATAAACGAGCGTTTTGGAGAGTTTGCAGTGGCTCCTGCTACTTTATTGCAGCGTTCTGATATGCCTAATGTTATAGCCCCTTCATGGAAGCCGTCAGGCCATCGTAAGACAGTATGAGATAAGTTTTAATAGCAAGTCACGATACTGTTAAGTATTATTACGTAAAATTCACGTAAAATCCGTTAGTTAGCACCAATTATCCTGCATAAGATACCATTTGGTATTAAAGTCAATGTAATTTAATAGTACATTTATACAATAAGTTACGGCTATCCAGGAAGGTAAGCCGAGTTATAGGAAATAACTAAACAATTTGAAAAGGAGCATTCATGCTATCAAACAAGAGTATTCAAAGGCTTTATAAGCCGTCTCGGTTGCGAAAGTTTCCTGTAGTTAAAAAACTAATTGCGCCGAATGATAATCAAACCCCTTCTGAAAGTGCTGCAAATGACACTCATTTGAGTCGTGACCAGGTTATTGAAATATATGACTGGATTGCACAATTTAAATCACAATCTAAAGATGCATAAAGTATAGAGAGTATATTAATTTAAGTGGGTTAATTAATTGCATAATTATAGGAATAATAAAAATGGAAATTACACAAACAATTTTAATATTTGATGTTATTGCTTTAGTAGGAATTATGGTTTCGAGCGCAGTATATTTGTATCGTAACCAGTATCGCTAAAAATAAAAAGTTTATAAAGAGTCCAACTCCATGCGTAAGCCATTACGCATAAGCAGTAAAAGCCTCCGCTCAGGAGGCTTTTTTATATAAACAATTTATGGACACAGAATTATTAAAAAATAATGTTTTATGATTATTTAGAACTGAAGGCGGAGCATCTTAAAGCACCAATCAAAGCTTGATGAAATTCTTCTGTTTTATCATCACCAATCTCTTCGCGAACACAATGGACCAACTTCTCGCTATAACTGATACCATCACTGGCGATGTGTTCACCTTTAGAGGTTAGGTTAAGGTTTACGACACGTCTATCTTGTTTGCTATGTTCTCTTTTAACTAAGCCTTTGGTTTCTAGAAGCTCAAGTTGTCTGCTAATCGTTCCAGAGTCGGTGAAGGTTGCTGCTGATACTTTAGCGGGTGTAATAGCAAGTTCCAGATAGATGGCTTTTAAGATGCGCCATTGTTGATAATTAACCTGATGCTTTTTTAAGTATCCGGTGGTTTTTTTCTTGGCTATGCTATGAATAGTTTCAACATACGTAATAATATCTGCATCATTAGTAGGTTCTCCACTCTCAAGCACGCGTTGTGTAAAGTCATTTTCTTCTTCTGAAATATTCATGTAGTTCTCGTGTAATAGTAAAAACGTCCTTTTTTTACCAACCCTGTTAAGATAACAAGCTCACTAATCTACGTTAGTTTACGCTGTATAACTGATTGTTACTTAACAACTATTTTATGACACATTATGCTGAATGCATTTTCAAAATTGTGAGCTACTTAACAAAAATAGAGTATTACATTTTTATTAATGTGTACTAGTCGTCAGTACTTAGACTTAATCTAATATAAAGCGCATAAAATATACGTTTATTGCTAGGTTATGCACAGCTTAAATTGGAATAATTAATAACTGTTAATACAGTATTACAACTAAGCAATATAGTTTGTATGAAACAAAATTCTGAAAAATGTAAAAAAGTGATATCTACCCAGGTGCTTGGGGAATGTGGCTTGAATTATTCTCGTTATAGATAAAAAAGCGATTTAACCTTTTGTCTCATTAATTGTAGCGTTTGATCATAATTTGGTTCACAGTCATCATAATTGATCCCTACCATAAGCCATAAATTGTCAGTAAATACAGAGGTTTATTCATGAGTTATTTTGGTGAAAGTACCTTAGAGCATAAAGTTCTTAAATATATGGAAGGTATTAAGAATTCAAATGATCTTAAGGACTTTGAAGTGATTCGTGTAATGAATAAGGTCGTCGAGTATTATCGAGACAGTCTTGTATACGAGTTTAATGAAGATGAGGCAAATACCATCTTGCAAGAAGCTAGTGATACAAATATTCGTGAACCGGATAAATTTAATTCAAATTCTTAAAACAGATTTTTTAACTCCTTATACGTTCACAATAAAGCAATACTCTACCCCAGGATGGTAAAGTACGTACTATCATCAAGAGTTTTTAACAATCCATCCATTACTTGCTTGTATCATTAGCTCACCAAATTATTAAATACATCTATTATATTTCCTAACAATCGTATTTACAAAATCATGTAAAAACGAAATGATTCAAAATCTCAAAGGTGTTGGACTGGGTTTATAGATAGGCTTCAAGAATAAATTCAGGCATTAATCGGTTAAGTAAATAAAGCACAACTGTGTACATGTTATGTATACACTTTTTCATATTTTATCTATAATTTGTATACAATATATTTCAAACTGGAAAATACTTTGTCAGTTAATGATCAGCAAAACATCTATAAAATAGGGGCAGTGTCACGTATTACCGGGATTGGTTCCGAATCGTTAAGGGCATGGGAAAGGCGTTATAAGGCAGTGATGCCAAAGCGTACACCTTCGGGTGACCGTAACTATTCACGTGACGACGTTGCTAAATTATTATTACTTAAATCCTTGGTTGATGCAGGAATATCAATAGGTAGCATTGCAGGATTGAGTGCCGAACAATTAAAGTCACGTATTGAATCAGACTCAATTGTTAAAAATCATATTAAAAACGTTTCACGTAATGAAAAAAATGCAGATAAAAAAGTTAGTAATGTTGCGTTACTAGGTGATAGTTTTCCGATAAGAGTTCTTGATGGCCTACCAGAAGTGCATGGCATAAATATTGTTGGCATTTATGAAGATATCCCTGATCTTGAAAAAAATATAAAACATTCAAAGCAACCTGATGTTGTTGTCATGGAAAGACCAACGATAAATCAGCACACCAATGAAGCTATTCATAAAATACGTGAACTATCTGGTGCTTGGCATGTGGTATTGCTCTATGGTTTTAGCAATCAAAACTTTATTGAACAAATACAATCATCACAAACAACCGTTGTCAGATCATCAATAGATGTTCAAGAGTTAGCTCGTTTGTGTATTTATCATTCAGGTGGTAGTGAAGGTCTACCAAGTTTGGAAATGGGTTCAACGCTTCATTTTGAGCAAACCATACCTGCACGAAGTTTTAGTAATAAACAACTTGCTGAACTATCAAAAATATCTAATACAATTAAATGCGAGTGCCCAAAACATATCACTGAGCTGATACGTGATTTAGTTGCTTTTGAGATATATAGCGCAGAATGTGAGAATACGAGTAATCAAGATGCAGCATTACATTCCTATTTGCATGCTACAACTGCGCAAGCTAGGTCTATATTAGAAGAGTCTTTGCTTCACCTGATGAGAGTGGAAGGGATTACTGTTTAAATGTAGTAGAAAGTTATAAGAGCACTACAGAATCCTGCTGTTGTCGCAATACATTCTTACTTATTTAGGTATTAATGTATAATCCAAGATTCGTTATATTTTCAATTGCTTGGCTGAATTTGAATTAAATGCTAATTATCAAAAAGGTCTATTTGTAAATAGGCCTATATTAATCCCTTGATCAAAAGATATATTATAATGTCTACTAAATTAATCAACTTAGTTTAAAATCAATATAACTCTAATATTATAAAATAAACTACATATGAACTATAAGTACCCACATAATGCATTATTAAAACTGCTCACCTATTATTTCCTGTTGATGTTTATTGCTGGATGTTCACAAGCTTACTATGGTGCTCTAGAAAAAGTAGGTATACATAAGCGTGACATCATGGTGGATCGTGTACAAGAAGCTAAACAATCACAAGAAAATGCTAAAGAACAGTTCCAATCAGCGCTTGAGGAATTTAGTTCCGTTGCAAACTTTCAAGGCGGTGACCTTGAAGATACTTATAAAAAATTAAACAAAGAATTGCAGAAGAGCGAAGCACGTGCAGATGAAGTCACCATGAGAATTGACAGCGTAGAGGATGTGTCTATTGCTTTGTTTGATGAATGGGAGCAAGAATTAGATCAATATGAGAGCCCCAAGTTACGCACTCAAAGTCAACAGCAGTTAAAAAGCACTAAAGTGCGCTATGAGCAACTAATGGCAGCAATGCGATTGGCCGAGTCAAGAATTGAACCGGTTTTAAGACCCTTTAGAGATCAAGTTTTGTTTCTAAAGCATAATTTAAATGCTAAGGCGATAGATTCCTTGCGTGGTGAACTTATTCAAGTTGAGTCCGATACAGATAAGCTAATAAAAGAGCTAGAAATTTCAATTGCTGAAGCTGATCGATTTATGCAAGAAATTGGAACCTAATTTGGTAAAAATTAATTAGCGTTGTCTATATGTATTGAGAATTACTGACAAGTACTGTTCTTTCATTCGTAAACCATGGCAACGGAAAGGTCGCTAATAATCCGTCTACCTTTGAGAGCTCTTCTTCGGGATAGTCGCAATTAATTTAATAAACAACCGATAGATCAGTTTGTTGTAGTGAGTCAATTTCTCTTTTAATCATGGTGGCTGAGAAAGTTTCATCAATTTCTACAAAAACTATTTGTAAAATCTTCATTAATTCTGAATTTTCATTAGTATCTAATGGTTTTTTAAATTTAACTTTATATAGTTTTGCGATATTGATAATGAGTATTTTTAATCTGTGTAGGGCGTCTTGATTTGATTCACCACGGATATTGTCTGTAGCCCATGTAATTATATCTCTAACATGCATCAGGTCTGTTCTTGTACGATCAAGAATTTCTGGCAAGTATCCTAGCCCAGAAAATGATGCTTTTGCTTTTAGTAAAGGTACACCGAAAGTAGGCAATGTGTGCAGGTCATGTAAAACTTTATTGATATCTTCAGCAGTAGCATCTAATTCATCTGCTGTCATTTCCGCTTGTGGAATATCTAAACTGCTTCTAACCACAGCATAATAGTCTTCAATAAAAGTCTCTATTTGTTTGATAAACTCATCAACAATAAATCTTTTTTCAGCAACAATATTTCGAATTGCTTTTGATGAAACTACATCTAGTGAATGGTGTTTTACCTTATATATCGGCATAGATAAAATCTAATAGGTTTAAGTAAATTGTTATTAACAGTATAGCGCTTATCTTCTCCAATTCCATATGAAATAAATAGTCTATTAACTAAGCAATTTAGCAATTACAGTTCTTAATTTTGTTGCATTCACCTCTTCCGGAGGGATGATTGATCCAGCTGATATTTTTATTTTCGTAAAGAATCTACGGGGTAAGCCGCTTAGCGGCTTACCATATTTGTGACTAAAAAAGCTGCCCCACATACCATGTAAGGCAATAGGAACAACTGGAACATGACTTTCTTTAAGAATTCTCTCTATTCCTGGCTTGAATTCAGATAATTTACCATCTGTAGTTAGTTTTCCTTCAGGAAATATTCCTACTACATTACCCATTTTTAGTTCCTGAGCGATACGCTCATATGCTTTTTCCAAAAGCTCAGGGTTTTCTTTCTTAGGTGCAATAGGTATGGCATGAGCAGTCTTAAAGATGAAACGCAAGAATGGGATGTTGAATATTTTATGATACATCACAAAGCGAATGGGCCTGCGCACACAGCCGCCGATTATTAGAGCATCCATTAAGCTAACGTGGTTTGATACTACTACCGCAGCTCCTTCTTCGGGAATATTGTCCATATTAATATGTTTAACACGGTACACAAGATGCACCAGAATCCAAACTACAAAGCGCATAAAGAATTCAGGTATTAATGTATAAATATAAAGTGCAATAACAGCATTTAATATTGCCGCTACAAGAAAAAGTTGTGGAATGGTGAGACCGGCCTGAGTCAATAAGATTGCATATAATCCTGCTAATATAATAAATAAAGCATTTAAAATATTATTACCCGCAATGATGCGTGAACGACGTTTAGGGTTTGAGCGAGATTGAATTAAAGCGTACAAAGGCACTATGTAGATTCCGCCGAATAAACCCAGTAAAAAGAAATCTAATATTAGACGCCAATTGGATTGGTTTATTATAAATTCTTTAATGCCGATCAATTCTGACGTGTTTTGAACTGCATTTGTAGCGAAGAATAAGTCAGCACCAAAAAGAGTAAGGCCTATTGATCCGATAGGCACTAATCCTAATTCAATAGTGCGGTTCGATAGGCGCTCACAAACAAGCGATCCTGCAGCAATTCCTATGCAAAATAGTGCAAGAAAAAAAGTAACAACATGTTCGTTAGCACCTAATGAGAGCCGAGTATAGTTAGGCAACTGTGTTATGTAGGTTGAGCCTAAAAACCAAAACCATGATACACCTAACACTGAGTTGAATACGGTACGGTTTTTTCTAAGTGCACTTAAATTGCTAAATGTTTCAGAAATAAGATTCCATCTAATTTTTAAACTTGAATCTACAGCGGGTGCTAAAGGTATTCTTGCGCTGCATAGATACCCTGTTATGGCAAGAAGTATGACTGTGCATGGAATAATAAATTTTGCGCCGGCTGAAATACCTATAAGAATTCCACCAAGCATGGTGCCTAGTAAAATTGCACTAAATGTTGCAGATTCAACCAGGGCATTTCCACCCACGAGTTCTTCCTTTTTTAAATGTTGTGGAATGATTGAGTATTTGATGGGACCAAATAATGATGATTGTGTGCCCATCAAGAAAAGTGTAAACAATAGTATGGGGATATTTTGGGAGTAAAAACCATATGCTGCTATTAGCATGATGCAAATTTCTGCTAATTTTATCCGTCTGATCAAAAACGATTTTTCAAAGCGATCAGCAATTTGACCAGATAATGCTGAGAATATCAGGTATGGCAATATAAACAGAATTGCAGCCAAATTTATAATGCTTGTAGAGTTAGTAGAGCCTGCATAACTGCTTTGAAACGCAATGAGTATAAATAAAGCATTTTTGAACACATTGTCATTAAATGCGCCGAAAAACTGTGTGAGAAAAAAAGGAAGAAACCTATTTTCTTTGAGTAGATGGAATTGATTGTTCGAAGGGTTTGTTGATTCTTCTTGTAATATTATTTTTGGCAATTTATTTATTGGCAACTACTGTGCCCAAGCTTTTCCGGTAGCTCATGATTATACGACTACGATGATAAAATCCATACTATAAGTAAAATAATGAGTCATATACGTATAGCGTTAATTGCATAAAGTTTGCGATTTACTTAATTATCAATTTAACCGTCAACTTGTAGGCAAAAAAAAGCATGATAAGAACTACTTATCATGCTTTCAACATAATGTTCTAGTATTCTATTTGTAATCAGGGTTTATAGCACCTTGATCAAAATCAACTTCTACTTCCAAGTCGGTTTTTAAGCGTGATTGGCACGCTAGAATATAATTTTCTTTTAACATGTCCGCATCGAGTGTGTAAGCAAAGTCTGCTAATTCTTTGACCTTTCCGCTAACCAGTTTAGCGCGGCATGAACCGCACGATCCTACCTTGCAATCACAAGGCCATTCTATGCCAGCATTTTGAGCGGCCTGTAAGAGGTTGATACCACCTTTGACTTCAAAAGTTTGGCCTGTATTTTTTATAGTTACTGTAAAGTCTTTATTTTTTCCACCTAATCCAAACATTTAGCATTCTCCTCTAGAGAGTGGGTTACAAGCAGCGCAAAAGATGGGCTGCATCAAATTATGACAGCATGATAACGTTTCTACGCTTCAAGTCGAATTATTTTGAAGTAATATACTGATTTACCCGAAATATACGTTGAATAGCGTCAATTTATATAATAATTGACCTTATTTGCATTCTAATCTGAGTCTGATTCTAGTTCAATCCTGTTAGTTGTTCGAGATATTTGACTATGAAAGATCGTTTATGAGCTATAAACGTATAGTACATTTTTTTGATATCCGGGAGAACTTTCATTGTGTGCATGCACAGCAATAAAAAGTTGCATGTGTATTATCTTGACTGAGATTATCTTGAAAGAGTGCAGAGAAGAATATGCGGCTAGAAGCCTCTTTGGGGTAAAGGTATGGATTTCACTTAGGGTTTTCTAGACTCACTGGTCAGTTGATTGGTCATGCATGCGCAATCATAAATACAGAATTGATACTTTATGGCTAATATTTACAAAAAATACTATAAAGCGAATAACTCATTGTTCGTAAGTGAGTTATTTGATTTAGGCTAGTATTGCTAAATATTACGCTAATTGCGGTCAACAGGCTAAATGCTTCACTCGTTCTACTCGGTCACTGTTTTTTTCTACTTAAGCATTAAAATACTTAACTCAATCAGTGCATTGGAGTTGGAGAAAAAGGACTTAAGTTTGATGAAATGAGGCTATGGGCTGCAAGCTTATAGGTGCGTATTTCAATCCAGTCGTGTCGTTATGTCTAATAAATCTAGTTCAAAATTTGAGGGACTTAAAAAGTTTACCTCCAGCTTACTTTCAACAACGTCTCATGATTCTGCTATCGAAATAATGTGTCGATTTGATGGTCGAATAATTGAGGCTAATCAAATTGCCCGTGACATATCAAAAACGCTAAAAGCTACAAAAGTAAATCGTCTTTTACCGGATGATCATTTTGAGCTTGTAAATCGTGCATTGCATAGTGGTAACGTTATTGTTTCTGCAAATCGAGTCAATGATTATAGTTTTGAATGGAAATATTATCTTGATCAAAGAAATAAAGTTATTCGCATAGAAAGTATTAAATATGGTTCTGAGTCTGAAAAATATATAACAGAAGAGCCTGGGCTATCAGAAAATGATAGTTGGTCTGGGTTTATTAACTCAATACCTGTTGCAGTTTGTGTAACTTCAAATAATAGCGATGAAATTAAGTTCATTAATCAACTTGCATTTCGCATATTGAATATTGCTCCTGGGCAAGAAAAACAAACTAGACTTCGTGATGTATTCACAGATGCTTCATCAATCAAGAAAATAAACAAATTACTCATCGAGCAGGGTTTTGTAAAGGATCTAAGGGTTTCTGCATTTAATAAAGATTCTAATCGCTGGGATAAAGATGAAAAATGGTTGCAAGTTAATATTAAACTGATTCGAAAAGTGGAAGGTTCATTTTTAATTTGGACATTCACAGATAACACCTCTGGATCTCAAACCGAAGCAGCATTAATTGAAAGTGAAAATAAATTTCAAAACGTAATACAAGGCGCTCAAGAAGGCATTTGGGAATGGCAGCCAGGACTGGAAGGTTCTGAATGGTGGTCTCAGCCCATGTATGAGTTGTTGGGTTTGAAAGTAGACGAATGTGAGATTGGCTTGGCACAACTGCAACGTCTAATTCATCCTGATGATCGTGATGTTTTTGCAAATGCCTGGGCGGTATTGATCGCAGAGAAAGGTAAGCAATTATTGCTTGAAGCACGTATTGCAGTAAAAAAACAAGGATATAGGTGGTTTGTGATCCGCGGTACGGCTGATTACGACTACACAGGCAATGCCAAGAAGGTTGTAGGTTCAATTAGTGATATTCATTTGCAAAAGCAGGCGCAAGTTCAATTGGCAGATGAAAAAGATAAAGT
>CAZVPJ010000017.1:10689-18243 GCA_964629035.1 uncultured Thiotrichales bacterium
GTGCAGTTGATGGTAACACCTTTAATTTCCCAAACCGGAAAACTATATGGTGCAGTAACGGTAATGAATGATGTGACCAATTTACGTTTGATGGCAAGGCGTTTACGTTATCAGGCAAGCCATGATTCATTAACCAACTTGATTAATCGTTCTGAGTTTGAGCGAAATGTCCGAAAAGCTATTCTTCTCGCAAAAAATAAAGGTAAAAAAAGCTCGTTAATATATTTGGATTTGGATCGTTTTAAAATGGTCAATGACTTGTATGGTCATGCAGCGGGTGACGAATTGTTAATACAATTTAGTAATCTGGTAAAAGGAAAGCTTAGGGGTTCAGATATTTTGGCACGTCTAGGGGGCGATGAGTTCGCGTTATTGTTATCAGGATGTACTTTAAGTGAGGCCGAAGAAAAGGCATATGAAATTCTAAGTTCAATCCAAGAGTATAAATTTATTTGGGAGCAAAAAAGTTTTAATGTTGAAGCCAGTATCGGTGTCGCTGAAATAAATCAAAAATGTTTTGATTTATCTTATGTTTTATCAGCTGTGGATAGTGCATGTTATTTGGCTAAAGAATCAGGAAGAAATTGTGTTCGTGTGTTTAGAGAAGGCGATGAAGATATTAATCGTCGTAGAGGACAAGAACGATGGCTGCAAAGGTTTGATAAAGCTCTAAATGAAGGTCGTTTAGTGGTAACTGCACAATCGATAATTAACATTAAAGAGAATAAAACTTCACAAACCGGCATGAACGGATTCGAAATCTTAATTAGGATGAAAGATGACAGTGGACGTTTAGTCCCACCAAACGCCTTTTTACCTGCAGTAGAGCGATATAATCGTGCGCCAAAGCTTGATCGTTGGATCATAGACAAAGTGCTTATGCTGTTATCAGAGAATAGGAGTGTTTTGTCACAGATTGATAAATGTTCGATTAATTTATCTGGGCAATCATTGGTCTCTGAAGGCTTTCTACCATTTATTATGGCGAAGCTGAAAGAATATAAAGTTCAACCTAATAAAATATGTTTTGAAATAACAGAAACTGCTGCAATTGCTAATTTAGATCAAGCGACTTCATTTGTGCAAAGTTTAAAAGATTTAGGTTGTTATTTTGCATTAGATGACTTTGGCTCAGGATTGTCTTCATTTGCTTATTTAAAAACACTACCTGTAGATTTTTTGAAAATTGATGGAATGTTTGTGAAAGACATTCATAATGACAATGTAAGTCGAGCGATGGTTAAAGCTATTAATGAAATGGGGCATGTTCTAGGAAAGCAAACTATTGCAGAGTATGTTGAAAATGAAGAGATTCTTAACATCCTCAAAGATATTGGTGTCGATTTTGCACAAGGTTTTCATGCGGGTCGTCCTGAACCAATACTAGAGTTCTTCGAGTCTGCGCAATTTAGTGAGGTTGTGCCAAGTATACGTAAAAGATTTGCTGCAAATGGTTGAATATTTTAATGAATTGAATTCATTAAGTGGCTTGGGCGACGCTTGAATAAATTGAGTGTTGATTATTTGGTTATGGTTTCAAGGCTCATAATGGTTGCGTAAGAGTCACTAGTATGAAATCTAGCAATTGATGAATATTGTTTGGTGGCGCTTTGTAATTGCACTTCTAGAATATACTTTTTTTCATCGTCTGAACAAACATGTTCTCTAAGAGCCTGGGCGGTAATATCTGCTTCATCTTTGCAGCTAAGTGAATAATACTTTGTAGAAAATATATATTGCGTCTCCGTATTTCTTACTGTGTCCTGACGTAATCTATATTTATTGTCTGCAGATTCGTTTGGTGAGTTACTAACTCGTTGTATCGTTATGTCTACATCGCCGACTCCCAACTGCATCATCATTTCACTATTGCGCTCTAAATGTGCATCCATGTAAGCGGCTTTCTTGATAAAAGTTTCGGCTGTTTCATGGATATGTGATTTTCTAAGTTGACGATCAATTTGTTGGTCGCCAAGTTGCTCTCGGTATTGAATCCGTATGCCTGAACGATTCACAAAAATGCTCATGATATCTATCGGGTACTCACCCTCAAGATAATCACGAAATTTTTCAGTATTTAGAGCCATAAAGTAAACTTTGCAAGAGGAATCGTTAAGTCTTAAACATTATCCGAAGTATTATTTTCAGCTATATTTGGTGTCTCGTGCAAAGTTATATGACTAAGTGTGGCTAATTACGGGTTGAAATTCCAAAAGGAAGGTACGCCGGACATGAGCCAGTTATGCCAGTCAGTACAGGGACGATGCCTATCATGCCAAACCACCATGCACCACCAAAAGCAAGTGCTAAGCCAATTAGCAAAAAGCCCACTAAAATTCTTGCCATGCGATCTATGTCTCCAACATTAGAAGTCATCGTTACTCTCCTGATATGTCTGTTTGTATTGTTAGCGTTAAGTTACACATTATAACTAGGGAAGGTGGCTGGTTTATATATTTATATTTGATGATTTTCCAATTACGTTTTTAACGCTAAGTTTTAATACAAATATGTTGCTGTTTACAACATTAATTCAACGCAGTTATTTTAAACTGATATTTACCGTTCATCTCGTTTTTATGCCCGTTGATTGAAAAGGCCTTATATCCGCTTGATATATATAATGCTTAGCCGATGATTATGTGAGAGAGATCCATTTATTGGTCTTGGTTTCAAGCAAAATATAGCCATAAAATCAGGAGAGAAGAGATGAGTAAGAATTCATTTTTGGATAAAATCAGAGGCAAGAAGGCTTCGGTTGAAGCTATGCCAGAAGTTCCAGAATCGATTCCTAGTGATATGGAAGGTGAAGTTGACCATCTATGGATGAAAGAAGATCTTGACGCAGAACCGCTCAAAGTAGAAAAAGATCCTAGAATTGATACGGGTATCTTGCGAAACCGAATAGCAGATAAAATTACCAAGCTGAATAATCATTAGGCTGGCTATTCATTTATCGCTGGGACTAAGTTTAAGTGATTAATATTACTTGGCTTTAAATAGTTCATGCAGAACCTTATCAATACCATTCAGGTATAAATATAAATATGTAAATACAGTGCTTTATGGCACTATTCGCGTTACTTTGCAGCGTCGTAAGGTTTATATGCGTATTTACTATCAAATTTGTTTAGTTGTATTTGGTTCATTTATAGCATCCTGCGTAGTGGCCGAGGATGATGCGCTTAAGCTTTCAGGTGACTTTATTCAAGGTGGCTTGGTATTTGGTGTAACAATTCCCGGAACCACTGTTTCTATTAATGATCATCATGTTCGAGTTTCATCAGATGGTAATTTCATACTTGGTTTTGGCAGAGATTATCCTCCAACTGCTATTCTCACATTAGTGCATCCAGAGGGTGATCGTTCGTCTCATGAGCTTGAAATAAAATCTCGAGAGTACAAAATTCAGCGCATTAATGGTCTTCCAAAAGCGCAAGTCAATCCTGATGAAACAATGCTAGCGCGCATTAAACATGAGCGAGAGAGCATTTCTATGGCGCGTCAATTAGATGAAGATCGTATGGATTTTAATGAGGGATTTATTTGGCCAACCAAAGGTCCCATTACAGGTGTTTTTGGCAGTCAACGTGTGCTAAATGGTGAGCCTCGGCAACCGCATTATGGAATTGATATCGCTGCGCCAGTAGGAACTCCTGTGATTGCGCCAGCAGCAGGTATGGTTACCTATGTTAAAGATATGTACTTTTCGGGGAAGACCTTAGTAGTTGATCATGGACATAATTTATCTTCTTCTTTTTTGCATCTTGATAATACGCTTGTCCAAGTGGGAGATATGGTCAATCAAGGCGATGAGATTGCTCACGTAGGGGCCAGCGGCAGAGTTACAGGGGCGCACCTAGATTGGCGTATGAACTGGCATGCACAGCGTATAGACCCAGGACTACTTATGGGTGAGAAGCCCTAATTTATCGTGCACTCTTGGTCTCCTGATAGTAAGAATATGCACAGGTTTTGTGCTAGTTTAAGTGATGATATGTATTTATTGCTAGGTACCCCTCTAAATTTATGTGTTCGAGCGAAAAAATAAGATTAATTTAAAATCAAAGTGTAAGAAATGGATAAAAATACTGGTCAAATGAGTGATACGGATAAAACTATCCAATTTGAGAAGATCGTAAATGCTTATTCTAAAGATCTATATCGATACGGAATATGGCTAACGAAAGATGCTCAAATTGCTGAAGACTTGGTGCAAGAAACATTTTTACGTGCCTGGAAAGCATTGGAGTCTTTGAAAGATCCTAATGCGGTAAAAAGTTGGTTGTTCACGATTTATCGGCGTGAAAATGCTAGGCGATTTGAAAAAATCAGGCCTGAGACAACACCCATTGATGATGTAAATGTTGACAAGTTTGCACAATTGGAAGATGACTTTGCTAAGACTGAAGTGATTGCGTTGCGAGAATGTTTGAAAGAATTACCAGGTGAATATCTCGAACCACTGTTATTGCAAGTGTTAGGTGGCTACAGCTGTGATGAGATTGGTGAAATTATGGATATCAAACCCGGTGCAGTCATGACAAGAGTGTTTCGAGCGCGTAAAAAATTGCGTGCAATACTTGAGGATGATGGCGTGGAAGGGCGCCCAGTAGAAGTTTGACTGGTAATTAGTTGACCAGTAGAAATTTAGTATAGATATATTGATGAGTAAGGATGTAGTTATGGACAATCTATGTTTACAAGTTAAAAAGGAGTTAACCAATGACTTCTCAACTCTTAGTGCAACGACTTTGCAACATATAGAACAGTGTAATGACTGCAAAAATTATTATGAAACCATGAAATCATTTTACGGAAATTTAACATCTGCACTCAACGTTGAGGTGCCGTCAGATCTTGAATCAAATATCCTTGCCAGTATACGTTTTGATGAAAAACTAGTACGTGCAGTAGAAGTAGATATTCCAGAAGGCCTGGAATCTCGCGTTTTAATGGCGCAACGTATGAGTGGAGCGGATACAAGTAATGTACATGTATTATCACCCGGAAAAAAACAGGTCACTTCGGGTTCTTCAAATACTAATAATGGTTATAAGTGGTTATCAATTGCTGCAGGATTAGTATTAGCCATTGGCTTGTCGATTGGCACTTATCAATTAGGTGAATCGCACGGCATAGAACAGCAAGTTTTTGCGCATGTAAACCAGGATTTATATGCCTTAGATCGAAATGATAATATTCAACTTGCTTCGTTTAATAAGATGTTCGAGTCGCATGGCATTAAGGCAAACAATAACATTGGCTCCATTAGATATGCTGGAAACTGTCCCGTTGATGGGAAGTTAGTTCCTCATTTTATACTTGATTTTAATGGGCTCTCATTAACCGTTGCCTATTTGCCTGATGAAAATTCTACAAAACGTAATATTAAGAATGGTATCTTTGATGGTGTATTGGTTGGAGCAGAGAAGGGTAGCTTTATGATTCTTGCCAGTGAACAAAAACTGTCAGCAGATATGCAAGAGTATGTGCTTAATGCTATTGATATCGTAGATATCTAAGCAGCGCAAATGATCTTTTAAAGGGGTGATGAATAAGTATTTATTACGCACAGAAGATCCTGTGCGTAATAAATTGAAAAGTACTTAATCAATGCTTTGATAATACTCCATTAGTATTTTTGCAACTTCAGGTCTAGCAAATTCTTTTGGCAGATCCTCTCCCGCAGCTAACATCTCGCGAACTTTTGTGCCTGAAAGCAATACAAAGTCTTCTTTAGAATGATCAGGTGCATCACGCATCATGACTACTTTGTTTAGTTTCTTGGAGTATGCAGTATGATCCGCTCGGAAAATTTCTATATCTAAAGCATCAGCAGGCACCTCATCATCAAAGATTGTTTGAGCATCAAAAGCGCCATAGTAATCACCCACGCCGGCATGATCGCGACCGATTATAAAATGAGTACAGCCACAATTCTGTCTGAATACGGCATGTAAAACACCTTCACGTGGTCCAGCATAGAGCATATCAAAACCATAACCTGTAACCATTACGCTATTTGGAGGAAAGTACACTTCAACCATTTTGCGAATAGCTGCATCACGAACCGGGGCAGGAATATCACCTTTCTTTAGTTTACCCAGTAGCATATGAATTAAAACACCGTCAGCATCCACTGCTTCTTGTGCCATTTTGCAGAGCTCTTCATGAGCACGGTGCATGGGGTTGCGGGTTTGGAAGCCAACAACTGTATTCCAGCCTCGCTCTGCAATTTCACTGCGTATTTCGCCAGCGGTTTTAAAAGTACCTTTGAACTCTTCGCTGAAGTAACTGAAATTTAAAACTTGTATGGGGCCTGAAATAACCATTTTACCCAAGGACATAAATGTAGATGCGCCAATATGTTCGGGATCAGTAGTGCGATAGACCTTTTCTGTAATATTGCTAATTTGGGCATCGCTTAACTCTTCTATCGATTCAACATCTTGAATAGCAATAACAGGGTTACCTTCAACATTAGGGTCGCGCAGTGCGATTCTTTTTGAATCACCTATGGCGCTGATGTCATCAACTAGGTTAAGTACTGGAGTAGGCCAAAACAAACCACTGCTGGTCTTCATGTTATCAGCGACTGAAACGGCATCCTCTACAGTCATAAAGCCTTTTAAAGGCGTAAAGTATCCTGCACCTAGCATCACCGCGTTAGCGGCAGCCGCAGAACTCACAATGATAGAAGGCAAATTTCCGGCTTCTTCGATTAATTGATTGCGAGTGACTTCGTCTTCAACAAATAGAGGCGTTAAAGTGTCCGATCCATGCGGTTTGATCATTATTATCTCCCAAGATTTTATGAATGATTTTAAATGTATGTGCGTGTGTGCACTTAAATTATTATTTTATTTGCAAATTACAGTATGAATACTAAATTCTAGCTAGTCGAATCTCTTAATAGTGCTATTAGTTATCTTATTTAGAGCCAGAATGTATCCATAACAATTCAATATAGTATATTTCAAACAAAT
The DNA here is from genome assembly GCA_964629035.1 of uncultured Thiotrichales bacterium. Taxonomy (GTDB): domain Bacteria; phylum Pseudomonadota; class Gammaproteobacteria; order UBA4575; family UBA4575; genus JABDMD01. Next base: position 17,679 of record CAZVPJ010000017.1, read on the forward strand.
TTAGTTGAAATAATCAACTACTATGCCATAGTTACAGCGATTCTATTCGAATATTCTACGGATTTATGGAGCTATTACTCAATTTTTAATACCTATCTATGAGATTATTTGATGATTGATAATCTACAGGCAAAGTGAAATGGATGACAACTTTGATACGTTAATTAATGAAGTTTCTGAAGTGTTCGAAAATATTTCAACTACTGAAGACACGCGAACTGGAATTGAACGCCGTCATCAAGTGGCAGCAGAGTTTCCACTTAAAGACCGCAATGGAAATGTAGTGGAGGAAGATCGTCGTGTAAAAGAAGATAGACGTAACCTTGAAGTAGATATTGATGATATTTCTGAATATGTTCAGACATTAAATTAAGGTTTAAGAGTCGATAAAATATTTACCAATAATATTTACCATAATTTATCAGTAATATTTTGATGAATATTAGTAATTGTTGGTGACGGTATCTTAGAAAATGGCCATAAACGGGTAGACATATCGTTTATGCTCAGCATTATATACAATCTTCAATTGATTCATTAAGCGTCAACTAGTCCAATAATCCTA
>CAZVPJ010000018.1:0-18200 GCA_964629035.1 uncultured Thiotrichales bacterium
TGCAGAAGCAGTAATAGACGAAATCTTTTGCTAATGCCAAGCTATATCAGGCCTATATTAGGCCAACACCAGAATGTTACAAACGTTGTAAGATCTATAGCTAGGCTCGAACTAAAAAATTTAAAGAAACAGAGAGGAGATTTTTCATGCAACAATACATCTTTATTTATCTTGGTGGGGATTACCCTGACAATCCTGAAGACGGGAAAAAACACTTCGAGGAATACCAGGGATGGTTAACCGCATTAGGTGATGCGGTCGTTAGCCCCGCCATACCATTTAAAGACACTCATACTGTGCATCCTGAGGGTAAGACAGAGCAAGGGACTACCACGCTTATGTCGGGTATGAGTATTCTGAAATTCGAATCGATGGAGGCTGCAATCGAAGCCGCTAACGCATGCCCGTTCTTGAAAATTAACGGTACTCTAGAAGTTTCTGAAATGATAGAAATGTCAGGAACGGTTAATTAGGTCTATCAGATAAATTATTTTTGCATAATTATTATTTACGATGAGTCATAAATTAATTCAAAAACATATTTTGTATGGTCGGCGAGAGTTCGAGTTACGCGATGATATTGTCAAAATTAAAATTACTAGCCTGCTGGATGAAAATAAAGACTTTGAAGTTGAGTTAGCTATGATTAACCCTGAGCCAGTAATTAGTAAGTCCCGAATGGGGTTTCATAGTCGGGTAAAGTGTAGACCGCTAATTTCCCTGTATTTAAATAAACCCAATAAAAAAGAATTTGAGTCTTTTGTTGATGCACTTAAAGAAAAAGCTAAGACTGAATTTAATGCTTTTGCCGGAATTAAGTCCAGTTAAGAGATCTATATGCGCTCTAAATTAAAACAAAAGCATATGCTGAAAGGCACCACTGAATATGAAATTTTCGATGACCATGTTGCCGTTAGATCTAAATCAAAATTTAGTCAAGCAGATACTGAAACTCTCACCGTGACCTTGGCAGTGCTTAATCCTGAGCCTGTAATCACACGATCGCATATTGAGTTTATTAGCCGTGTCAACGGCGAAGCGTTGCTATCCCTGGCACTATCTAAACCCAACGTAACTGAGTTTAACGACTTTGTTAATACACTAAAGCAAAGAGCATATGAAGAATACAATGCAATTGCTGGGCTTAAGGTCAAAACTGAGTCCCCATCGTTAAATGGTAATTTATATGAAGAGCCACCTGAGTTTGACGAAATTACTCCAGCTGATATCAGTAAAGCAAAAAGTGTTAGTGTGGAAGGTGTCGAGAATGCAATCAATATGTTGGAAACGTATGTAAATAACGAAGAAATTCAACCCTTGATATCTGCCCTGCTTGAACTCAAACAATCACCGCAAGATCACACGAAGTTGGTTGAAGTGGCTACAGTTTTTAATGAGCTCGGAACAAGCCAGGGTGCAGTGTTAACGTACGCGCCTTATATCACCATCATGTTATCAGACGATCCGTTTGGTTAAATATTACTTTCACATATTGCGGCTTTTGAGTATTTTTTTAACAAGCCTCCATATTTGAAATAGTTTATTTATCTTAGCTGGGTGTTTTGCAAAACGCATGCCTGAACGCTCTTTTCGAACAGTCATCCAATCTTGTTTATAACCTTCATTACCCGTTAAAAAATCTATTTCAGCTACTCCGTCTGTACTAATAACATATTGCATTAAATACTTCGTCAAGATGGATCCTGGTGAGTAATGTTTCCAGTCTGGATCATAAACAAGCCTGTATATATTCGCTTTGCTATAAAGTACAAACCATATTTGTGCGGCTATAGGTTGGTCGTTGACATATAAAATAGCAAAACGTAACCAGCCTCTTTGTAACATTTTCTTCACCAGCTCAGGAGTAAAGTCTGAAAAGAGCTCACTGGTTTTCCAGCTGGTGTAATAAATTGTGTGGTAATCTGCCAGTGCTTGATTTAGCAGAGATTGATCGGTATCAACATCTTTGTATAGTTTTATATCATAGCCATGTTCACGTTCTAACTTTCGCTGCTTTCGCATAATCGTATTTCGAAGATTGGTCGGTCGCTCAGCCATGTATTGATCAAATGACTGGTCTTTTACAGGATGTATCCAGTTGTAAAAGCGAAAATAGGGATAGCATTGAAATCCATTAGATTCCATGAAGTCCCTAAATCGAATCAAATTATCATTCTCAATGTCTATAGGCTCCAGGTGAAGAGCTTGATGAAGCGATTGCTCTAGGCTATCCGCCAGGCCATCCGCAAGGCATCTGAGAGCCTCGTCTTGTTGGTCACATTTGGAGATCAATAGGGAATAGGATGTGGTGTATCGGTTACTTAAAGCACTTAAACCATTCTGAGCATGTTTAAGTAATGGCAGGATTGCCAAAACATGCTCATCCTCTAAAACACATGCCAGTAATACTGACTCTTGTTCAGTAAGAGCATGGGCGGTCAAATTCTCTAGCCATATTCGAGAATTAAAAAACGAGTCTTGTTCAGCTTCTGAGATTAAGGTATCGGCACTTTCAGGTAGCTGTTTCCATTGGCTGTATATGACGAATCTCATTTACTCATTTAACCAGATAAAATGTGATGTAAATCCAATTTTTATCCAATTATCCACTAAGAGGTGACTCGTCATAGATAGGTTTTTACTATGCATAAAGAGAAAGTGTCCTAATGCAGCCTTATTTAGTTATAATCAGGTAATTAAACGAATTCTATTTTTCAAGTCAAAGGTGATGTATGAGTGATCAAAAAAAGACTAGGCCTGTGGTTCCAGAGGGTGAAGCTAGTTATTTCAAAACCAAGCAAATGGAAGCTAATGATAAAGGTTTCGTAGGGTATAAAACTACCTGGAAACCATTCCAGAAAGAAGTGGAATATAAAACTCCAAAGCAGCCATGAATTTGGTCAGCTAAATCGAGTTTCATAAAAAGGCCCTCATTAGAGGGCTTTTTTTTGTTCTCGCTTTTGTCTTCCTAGGAACTAAGCAATCAATCAAGCAATGAATTTAGGCAATGAATCTAACTAGTAAAACTAGCCACTTGAGATGGCTTGGTATGCTACAGATTTAACGTTATAGTCAATCTAGATGACGTAACGTAATACCTATAGATTTATGCAACAAGTAGTAGCTAAACAAGATCACCATCCACTCGCGGGCACTGAAATGACAGGCTCGGATATGATAGTTCAAGTGCTCGCACAAGAAGGCACGGACGTAATATTCGGATATAGCGGCGGTGCCATCCTACCCACTTATGATGCTGTTTTCCGCTTCAACGCTGAAACCAACGAATCAATGCCACTGATTGTTCCAGCCAATGAACAAGGTGCTGGCTTTATGGCATCTGGCTATGCACGGGCAAGCGGTAAGGTGGGAGTAGTGATGGTGACATCAGGTCCGGGAGCTACCAATACGGTGACTCCAGTTCGTGATTGCATGGCAGATTCAACGCCTATCGTGGTGATTTGTGGGCAAGTGCCCACCCCTGCAATTGGTAGTGATGGTTTTCAAGAAGCACCGATTGCTAATATTATGGGTGCGGTAGCGAAACATATTTTCCTAATTACGGATCCGACTAAACTCGAAGCTACTATTCGCACTGCTTTTGAAATTGCTAGGACCGGGCGTCCTGGCCCAGTGGTGATTGACATCCCTAAAGATGTTCAAAATTGGCAAGGCGTTTTTCAAGGTACAGGTCAGTTACCAATACGTGGTTATCGTGAAAGAATAGAAGAGGTTGCATCTAGTACCTTAACGGATGAAGACTGTGAATCTTTTTATACTGCGTTTGCAAAATCTAAGCGTCCTCTTATTTATGCTGGCGGCGGCGTTATAAATGCCAATGCATATGCTGAGGTGCGAAAATTTGCTGAACAATTCAATATACCTGCTGTAACAACATTAATGGGTATTGGTGCGTGTGACACTACACAACCACATTCGTTGCACATGTTGGGCATGCACGGCACAGCATTTGCAAACTATGCAGTAGATGACTGTGATTTTCTAATTGCGATTGGCGCAAGATTTGATGATCGTGTTGCAGCGGTTCCACCCAAGTTTGCACCTAATGCAAAATTCATTGCACATTTTGATATTGACCCGTCAGAAATTCATAAAGTTAAAATGGTTGATTGGCATCATGTGGGTTTATTGCCTCAAGCGATGAACAAGTTAGTAGAGTATGGCTTGAATACGGCAGAAATATCTTGTGATTTCTCTGAATGGCATAAGCATGTTGTAGCGCTTAAGAGTACTTATGCCATGAATTACGATAAAGAAAGTGACTATATTCAACCGTATGCGGTAATTGAAGAACTAAATAAACATGCAAAGGGTGAAGCAATAATAAGTACTGGTGTTGGTCAGCATCAAATGTGGGCGGCTCAGTACTTTGACTTTAAATCTCCAAGGCTTTGGCTAACATCAGGAAGCATGGGCACTATGGGGTTTGGTTTGCCTGCTGCTATTGGCGCCCAGTTTGCAAAACCAAATTTAGTAGTTATTGATATTGATGGTGATGCAAGCATCAGAATGAATTTAGGAGATTTAGAAACAGTTACGACATACAATTTGCCCATAAAAGTAGTTGTCCTAAATAATCTCGGTGATGGAATGGTTAAGCAATGGCAAAAACTTTTTTTCAAAGGTCGTTTATCGGCAAGTGATAAATCACTGCATAAAAAAGATTTTGTTAAAGCCGCTGAAGCAGATGGCTACGAATATGCTGTTCGTCTTGAAAATAAAGCTGAACTATCCAACGTCATTAAAGAATTTATGGATTTTGATGGGCCGGCGTTTATTGAAGTAATGATTGATCCGGATGCTGGTGTTTATCCAATGGTGGGGCCTGGCATGACATTTGATCAAATGATTACAGGTGATCATATTCCTTCACGTGAAGCCAATACCAACACAAATACAGAAGTGGATTCATCCGAGATGTTCTAATAATGCTCGTATCAATATACTTATTTGCTAATTGAATATACTGCCACAAAGCAAGCGATTACTATTTTATTATTAAGATGTTCGGATGTAGTTGGCCCAGGCATTCCTGTTTGTTATTTTTTTGTCCAGATCAATTTCATACACATCATTCATCACTATTGTATATCAGCCTAACAACATTGCTTTTCTAAAAGCCATATCAATTCGTGTTAACACGGATTGATATCAGGTCAAATGCTTTCATAGTGAAAACATCTTCGAAAATCTAAATGCTGCTCATCTGTAATTAGATTTCAATAGTAAAGCAGCAGATGACCTTTCAACTGATATCATCAATATCGGGTGATTAGAGATTCATCCCCTCAAACCACTTGATAGACAAAATAGTCATAAACACCTGAGTGGCTCAGAAGCTATATGATTGAAAAACAATGTAAATCTATGTGTTATGAGCTGTTTTGTTTCTAAAAATAAGGCTATTTTACGTATTCTGCTCGTTCATAAAAATATAAGGGAGAGAGTTATGTCTAAAAGTCTTGTTGCAGAATGTATAGGGACGTTCTGGTTAGTGCTGGGTGGGTGTGGTAGTGCGATACTGGCTGCAACGTTTATATCTGACGGAGCTATGATTGGTGAGAGTACGCATTTCCCATTAGGTATCGGTTTAGTAGGTGTTTCATTAGCCTTTGGTTTAACAGTGGTCACTATGGCCTATGCAATTGGTCATATTTCTGGTTGCCACTTAAATCCTGCAGTTTCATTTGGCTTAATGGCAGCTGGCCGCTTTCCAGCAAGTCAACTAGTTCCCTATATCATTGCCCAAGTACTTGGTGCATGTATAGCTGCGATCGTGTTGTATATTATTGCAAGTGGAAATGGTGGTTATGCGGGGTTAGCATCCAATGGGTATGCAGCACATTCTCCTGGTGGCTATAACATGATGGCTGCGCTTGTATGTGAAATCGTAATGACCTTTATTTTTTTAATGGTGATTATCGGTGCTACAGATAAACGCGCACCTGCAGGTTTTGCACCGATTGCGATTGGTCTTTGCCTTACGTTGATTCATTTAATTTCTATTCCTGTAACCAATACTTCTGTAAATCCGGCTAGAAGTACAGGACCTGCAATAATAGAAATGTTCACTGGTATTCAAAATGCCGCAGCGAGTCAATTATGGTTGTTCTGGGTTGCACCCATTATTGGTGCTCTGCTAGCGGGATTTGTATACAAAAGCGTATTTGAATCTTCAGAAAGTTAACATTCTTATCATTTTGGTTGTAAAAGGGCGCTTTTGCGCCCTTTTTTATGTCTGGTATCATGATGGCAATAGCTAAGGATACTTTATGAACATTAAAAACGTATTTTTGATCAGTGTAGTTATAATTAATTGTTCGGCATGTCCAGGTAATAAAGGTGAATCTGAAACAGAAGTGTCAAATGTAAATTCACAAGAAGTTCTTGAAAGACAGCTTAAAATTTATGAAGAGGCTGAAATAAATCCGCAACAGTTTAAAGCAGACTTAAAAGAAAATTGCCCACATTTTGGTAATGCTCTTCTAACAACTGCAGAAACTATTCAGCTCGGTACTAGAGTGTTTAATGCGGGTGGCGTAAGTCTGACCAAGCGAATTTATGAAGGTACAGTCTATAAATTATTATTTCAAATTAAAGATGACTGTATGAACTTGAGCGATGCCTTGCAGGTTGGCTTAAATAAGGCTGCAGAATCTAAAGATCATCATGACCAAGCTTGGGCCTTGCGTAATGCATTAGATTTGATTATGGGAGGGCCGCCATTAAAGCCGCCCGGCGCACAATAAGCTTAGCTAAAGTTGAATTTCTAATTACAATACCTTTGATGATATGACACTAATCAAGCCCAGTATTTTATATTGTATATTTATTTTTCAAGTGCTGTTATCTATGTCAGTGAGTAGTGCTGGTGAAATTATCCCCACTGAAAAAGAGAGTTTCGCGCAAGAATATGAATATTTGGGAGTATTGCTTGAAAAAATACGTAATAAAGAATCAGCTATTTTATACAAACCCCAAATACTTACAGAGCTTGCTAGAATTCAGTCAAGTATCGGAAAACAAAGTGATTATGAATCACTTACACCTCTTGAAAAAAAATTATTCGTGAGTAAGTTTCAAAATAATAATCTTCATTGTGGCTACGTGACGAAGGTTATGGATGAGCGCAATAGACTATTGCTAAATAAAGAAATAAAAAATGAATTAGGTGATATTCTTGATCAATTGATTCAATGATAGTTAACTAGTAATTCTTTAAATAGCAATTAATGATCACTACAAGTGATCATGTCATCTGTCAGTATCCTACTATGCATACCTGTATTTTTTCTAAACTTCCAAAAATTTCTTTAAAGATATTTTTCATCCTGATTTCGATATTGTGTTTTTCTTCCTGTACGTTACTTTTACTTAATGGAAATTTAAGTTTAGGTAAATATGAATCTAGTCGTCATAGCTTTATATGTAAATTACCTGGGGGAACATTAAGTAAAAAAGTTAAGGTTGAAGATCGTTCCAATGAGCTTGGTGAAACAGTTATTTTTTCACTCGATATAGGCCTGCTATGGAGAATTGATCATCTTGCTATCGCTAAACATAAACTTGCGACATTCGATGTTTCAGCAGACAGGAGGCAGCAGCTAGACTCAGCTAAAGAAAATTATATCAATTCGTATTTGGCTCAACATACTGAAAAAGTAGAAGTCGAGTGGGAGCAATACATAGTAGTCAATAAGGAGGAATTACTATTGATTAAAACTTTTATTAAATGGGATGATATTGAAGAAGAGAGAGAAATACTGTTTTCAGTTGATGGTGGTTATTTGAATATTGTTCACTATGCACAAAATCTATCGAACACATTGCAGTCATTTACCACCGGTGCAGTCGGATTTTATAAAGGCTGTGAATTCTAGTGATACTAGTCGATGTTTCTGGTAGATGTTAATGGCCAATCGGTGAGTATAGAAAACTGTTTTTTAGTTTGCACTGACCGTACGCGAGCTGGCCCAGTGCCTTAATTTCTCTACCTTTTCTGCCATAACAACTGATAAAGGTTTGGTGCTGAGTAGTTCCTCTAGTAACTGGATTTGCTTTAAAGGCGAGCCTTCAGCATGGGCCGCATATAATGAAGACACAACCGCTTGCTCAATTTCAGCTCCAGAAAAACCTTTGCTAATGAGTGAAAGTCTATCCAAATCAAACTTATCCCCTGGGACATCACGTTTATTTAAGTGAATACGAAATATTTCTTGCCTAGTTTCTTGGTCTGGCAGATCAACAAAGAAAATTTCATCTAAACGACCTTTTCTTATGAGTTCAGGAGGGAGCGCTTCTATATTGTTAGCAGTAATGGCTAAAAATACAGGATGCTTTCGTTCAGCCATCCATGTCAATATTGTACCAAGTACTCGGTCACTTGTTCCGGTAGTGTCATCCCCGGAGCTGATGCCTTTTTCAATTTCATCAATCCATAACACACAGGGTGACATTACTTCTGCTGTTTTGATGGCTTCACGAAGGTTTTTTTCCGTTTCACCAATAAATTTATTAAATAAGCTTCCCATATCTAAACGCAATAATGGCAAGCCCCATACACCTGCAATGGCTTTTGCTGTTAAGCTTTTCCCACTACCTTGAACTCCAATGAGTAAAACTCCTTTGGGTCGATCCAAGCCTTTAGGAGGTTTTTCAGAAATAAAAATTTCTTTGCGATGCTTTAACCATTTCTTTAATTTTTTCATTCCCGCGACATCTGAGAATTTAGCGGTGTCATACTCAAAAGATAAACCATTGTCTTTGCTCAATAGACGATATTTGGCAGCCATGATTTCTGGTAAGTCTGATGTGGTTAGTGCACCGTCCTCGGCAATAGCACTGCGTGCCAGCTTTCGCACATCTTGTTCGGGCAAGCCTGTTAAATTTCGGGCTAGTAACTCAACTACTTCATTATCTTGAATGACATGTTGGTTAGTATTTTTACCTTGCCAACGAATAGCCTCTTGAATAATGATATTTGAGAGTTCTTTGCTAGTCGGTAGGCGTAATTCGAAATATGCGACAAATTTTTCTAGTTCAGCAGGTATTTTCAGGTTATGACTTACAAATACTAACGTATTGGGGCTGCTGTCGTATTGCAGCGCTATTTCTTTAATCGTGCGAATGTTAAAGGGATCTTCAATGTAAGGATGAAAATCCATAAATAAATAAATGCCAGATTTAGAACCTCCTCGAATATGTCGTAATGCCTCAAGAGGTTCCTTGTTAAAGGCTTGAGGCTGCATGTCTTGTATATCTATTCTTTGCAGCCCTTCAGTTACCGCCCACTTATAAAGCGGGTATGGAGACTCGATCACTAATTGATTAAATAACTTTAGTACCTGTGCTTCATCATGGGTCTCGATGACTACAATTGGAGTTTTAGATTTGATTAAGATTTTTAGGTCATTTAGCCCATGCATGAATAAGTGCCTTGAATTCAAAAAAGTGAAATTACCGTTATTGAGTGTGTTTTAGCATCGAAATCAATGCTTATGCAAGAAATTGCATACTCAAGTGTGCGATACAATGGACTACCAGAAGGATGAATGAAGGTAATATTAAAGTATTCACGAATAGGTGTGTTTTACTTATCTAATCATTGATTTGTCTGCTTGGCATTTTTAATATCTTTAGGATATCTTTGACCTAACGAAAATATAATTAAACTTTATCAATGAATGATCAAAAGAATAGTGAATTGCGTGAAATACGTATTAATCCAATCGTACCGACAGAATCTGTTCTGGTATCTACTGCACGTGGTCTACGTCCAAGAAAGGATGAGAAGCCTTTTGAAACAAGCAACGTATCAAGAGTAGAAAAATGTCCTTTCTGTAAAGGAAATGAGGATAGAACGCCTCCAACAATAAGCAGCTGGCCAAATGAAGATGAATGGAATATTAGAATTGTTGAAAATTTATTCCCAGTGCTAAGTGATAAACAAAGTGCTCAAAACCTAAGTTTCGGATTGCAGCATGTTATAGACGGCTATGGGCGTCATGAAGTTGTAATTGATCATGATAACCACTCCATTCATGTAGATCATATGTCACAAGAGCATCTACAAGCGTTATTCAAAATCTACCGTGACAGAATGCAAATATTATATGACAGTGATTCACGTATTAAATATGTCTTGGTATTTAAAAACTTTGGGCCTGCAGCAGGTGCAAGTATTGCACATACACATAGTCAAATTGTAGCGATGCCAGTTGTGCCTGAGAATGTGGCGACAGAATTACAACATTCTTTTGTGCATTATGAAAAATATAATCAAAACATATTTTCACATTTAGTAGATGAGGCGCTTACCTTTGAAGCGACAATATATGATCGTGAGTCTGGTGAAGTACGGCGTAAAATTGATGTAGGACAATATGTAATCGAAAAAACCAACCGTTTTATTGCTATTAAACCATTTGCCAGTAAGTTTGAGTGGGAAGTGCAAATTTTCCCATTATATTCACAAGCAGATTATTTAGAATGTAGTGATCAAGATCTAGAAGATTTTGCAGGGCTACTAAAACGTACGATGTTACGACTAAATAAAGTTATAGGTGGCGCCCAGTATAACTATTTTTTGCATTCAATACCGCATGGCAGTGAATTTAAAAAACATAATGATAGTTATCAGTGGCACTTGGAAATATGTCCACGCACTAGTATTCCAACAGGTTTTGAGTTGGGATCAGGTTTGTTTGTCAGTACTGTTAGTCCTGAAGATGCTGCGAAAGAATTACGTGATGTGGAAATAAACTGAGTTTTGGCAGTTTAGAATTATGCATAAATGGTCTGCCAATGAGGCTAGAAAGTTATAATGACTAACCTCTTGGCAAATATGTATAAATCTAAAATTCTGCACCAGTGAGCGACATAACTTTCTCTATTTCGTTGTCAAGAAGTGCGTTGATTTTGTTATCAAGTAGGTAAAATCTTAACACTACATTCTTAGGTAACACTTCCTGAAATTTTCCTAAATAAATCTGTTTAATCTGTGTTTCTCTGCCTTCAATCCTAAAGTTTTGTGCAGACATGTTTGATGCACTTTGTTCAGAAATAGAATTGTCTTTATGTTTGGTGTTATATTTTTGAATCAACTCAAATTCTTCTTTAATGATACTGTCTAATTCTTTTTCATAACCCTCATAAACTTTCCAAAATGCTTCACTTTGACTATCTGTGAGCTGCAAAGAGCTAGTGATCATTTCTTTTTTCTTCATATTAAACTCTAAGAGCGAGCTTTCTAGATCATTTGCAAATATAGGTGTACTAATAAGTAGGAATGTGCAAAGCAAAAGTATTAAAAATCTCATTGTTTCTCCAAAATAAGATAAGTTGTAAAAATAAAGGACTGTAATAATAAGAGAATAACTACAAGGTTGGAATCGCTAGTTGAAGTTTTTATAGCTTACTCTGAATAAAACACTGTATAAAACTGGCACAAGTAATAGGGTTAAAAACGTTGCGAAAAATAGACCAAAAATTATGGTTACTGCCATCGGTCTAAACATTGCGGTACCGCCCCACCAGAGAGGCATCATGCCTAACACAGTAGTTGCTGTGGTTAAAAGAATCGGTCGTACTCGTTGCAAGCAGGCATCTATAATCGCATCGGTTTGCTGTTTTCCTAATTCATCGATCTCGATTTTAATTCGATCAATTAATACAATTGCATTGTTAATAATAATTCCGGCGAGGGAAATAATACCTAAGATTGTAAAAAATCCAAATGAGGAATTAGCGATTAGCAAGCCAAAAGTAACACCGATTATACCTAGAGGGATAGTTGTAAATATTATTATAGGTCGTCTGACTGAATTAAATTGTGCGACGAGTAATAATAGAATGACCATGCCTGCTATTGGCATTTTGGCTGCTATGGAAGCATTACCTTTTTCAGCTTCTTCAGATTCGCCACCCTCATTATAGTAATAATCTTTAGGCCAGTTGAGCTGAGATTCTTGAAGCCAGGGAGATAGGGTGAGGTTGATATCGTTTGCGGTAGCTCCTGGATATAGTTTGGCTTTAAGTGTGATGGTTCGATCACGATCACGCCGTTCTATCATGCCAGGCTCAAATACTAGATGTACATCAGCAACTTGTTTTAGTGGAACAGATTTGCCAGTAGCTTCAGAATATATACTGGTTCCGTCTAGCTTGCTTATATCTTGCCTATCGGCTGCAATTGAACGTAAGGTGATAGGAATTAACTTATCATCTTCACGAAATTCTGTCATATCAATACCAGCTAAACTTGCTTTTAATGAATAGGCTACATCATCACTAGTTACACCAGCTCTTCTTGCACGTTCTTGGTCCACCTCAACTAAAAGTTTTTTGGTTTGTTTACCCCAGGTATTTTTTACGGAGTACACCTCTGGTTGGTCGTACAAATAATCGGTAATTTGCTCTGCAATGGTATACAGGGGTTTGAACTCAGGGCCAGAAAGACGGATCTGGATTGGATAACCTACTGGTGGGCCATTCTCCAGACGACTTAGTCTTAAGGATAAGTCTGGATAATTGACTGCTGCATATTTTTCAATTCCTTGAATGATAGGTTCAACATCTTTACCGTTTATGGTGTTGGCAATTAAAAAGGCATTTGCCGGATTTTGGTTGGGCGGATTTAGGCCTAACGTTAGGCGTGGTCCACCTGTTCCTATAAACGTTAGCCAGTTTTTAATTGTAGGCACACCTTCCTTGGGTTGATAAAAAGTATTATGTATATATTGATCTATATCATCGATTACTGCTTGGCTCGTTTCGATTGAAGTGCCTAGTGGCATTTCAAGGGCGCCATTAAACACAGGATCTTCTGATGGTTCGATAAAGATAACTTTTACAAATGCAATGCCTTTAATTGCAGCAAAGAATATTGCTAATACAAAGACACCAAACATTAATTTATGTTTTAAAGTAAATAGCAACACACTTCTATATACAAGATATAATGGACTGGAAAATTCAGTCAGATTATTTTTTCTCTTATTATTCTTCTTGTTCCGCATAGAAAAAGCAGCAAGCATAGGAATAAACGTCATTGCAACACACCAAGATACTAGTAGCGTTATGGTTACCACATAAAAAATATCTGATGTGTATTCGCCAACCGTTGACTCGGCTAAGCCAATAGGCATGAATGCAGCGCTGGTAGTTAAAGACGATGTCAATAAAGGCAAAAATAATTCACGACCTGAATCTATGGCTGCATTAACTGCGGATAGTCCAGATTCAAATTTCACGATAACGGATTCGACCATAACGATTGCGTTATCTACCAAAAGTCCTAATGAGATAATTAGTGCTGCAAGAGAAATTTGATTAATAGTGATTCCAAATATTTGCATGACGTACACTGCAATCACCATAGCAACTGGAATTAAACTGGCTACAACAAATCCGGTTTTTAAACCAAGGAATAGAATAACGACTAAACAAACAATGCCCACTGCTTGCAATAAGCTGACAATAAAATTCTCAATATTGGCTTCGACTAAATCCGCTTCAAACCATATTTTTTCTATTTCTACTCCCCAAGGATATAACGCCTGTATTTTAGGCATTAAGATGTTTAACTCTGTACCAAGTTTAGTGATATCCCCTCCATCACGCATAGAAATAGCAATTGCTAAAGTTGACTGACCATTCGCCTTAGCCACACTAGAAGGTGGATCTTTATAATCGCGATAGATGTTGGCGATATCGCCTAAGTACACCACGCCACCATCAGGTATCTGGATGACGGTAGTACGCAGATCTTCAATCGATTCAAAGTTACCTGTTGGTTCTAGAACAATGCGTTCTCTGCCGGTGAGAACATCTCCACCAGACGATAAAATATTTACGGTGCTCAGCACACTAGAAAGTTGTTTGGGTGAAATACCAAGTTCAGCAAGTCGTGCATTGTTATATTCAACAAATACAGCTTCTTCTTGATCGCCATGTATTTCAACTTTTGCCACATCAGGTAATTTCAATAGACGATCACGAATGTCATCTGCAACATCTTTTAGTTCAGCATAACTATAACCATCTCCGATTAATGTGTAGACACTTCCAAACACATCTCCAAATTCATCATTAACAAAGGGGCCGTTTATGCTTTCTGGTAGCTCGGCTTTCACATCTTCAACTTTACGTCGAAGATCATCAAAAATTGGCCGCATTTCTTTGTATGATTGCAAGAAATTTACATTGATAATAGAAATACCATTGCGTGATTCACTGGTAATGAAATCAACTTCTGGCATTTCCTGGACTTTCTTTTCTAACTTATCAGTAACTAGCAGCTCCACTCGTTCTGGATTTGCACCAGGAAATTGTGTAGTAATGACTGCAACGCGTATGGTAAAGCCAGGATCTGTAGCTTTGGGTAATTGAAAAAAAGCAGCGATTCCGCTTAAGACTAGTAATGCAATTAAAATATATACGACACGATCGTATCGAAAAGCAAATTGTGTAAGATTCATGATATTAGTTTATTAAAACTTTTAAACCTTCTCTGACGATGTTTACACCAGCTGTTACAATTTGGTCACCTTCTTTGACACCTTCAATAATCTCTAGCCCATTGGTGGTTAGTTCGCCTGTAGTTACAGATTGGCGTCTAATTACACCTATATTTTCCTTTTCGGATTCATCTACTAGATAAACATACTTTCCAGAAATATCTTTACCGACTGCTACAGCTGGGACTATAAAGTTACGTTGATTTTCAGCTTTCTCAAAGGTAAAGGAGACTTGTGCTGCAAGGCCTGGACGTAATCCATCGGAGGTCTCTGTTAATGCTATGGTGACTGGATAAGTAGTGCCTGCACTCGAGGCAACACCTACTTCAGTCACTTTACCTGCAAATATTTTGTCAGGAATCGCACTAAAATTAACACTAGCATTCATGCCGCGTTTAATTTGTGCGATAACACTTTCGGGCACCACTAATTCAACATCTAACTTATCACCACAGGTGACTTCAATGATGGTTTGGCCTGCTGATACTTGCTCATTAACTTCGGCAAGTGTATTAGCAACACTACAAGTTTCAACCGCCTTCAATTTTGTATAGGACTCATTGAGACGTGCTAACTCAAGCACTTTATTAGCGGCGTTGACTTGTGCACTACTGGATTCCGCATTGGCACGTGCTGAATCCAGTTCATTTCTGGAGATATTATTATTTTCATACAACCCTTTCGTGCGCTCAAAATTAGACTTGGCATTGCGTAAGGTAGCTTGTGCTTGAGTGAGATTAGCGAGTGCTTGTTGTGCTTGCAGTTGATATTCAAAAGGATCAAGTGTTGCAATTACATCACCAGGTTGCAGTCGATCACCTACTTCTGTCTTTAAAGATTGCATATTTCCAGCAACCCTAAAGCTTAAATTTGAACGTTGATTTGCTTTAGCTGAACCTGAAAAAGTACGAGTGATACCTTGCTCTGATGAACCAACTGTTTCGGTTTTCACAGACCTTAATGCGGGTTCTGATTGCAAAAGCGCTTTATCATCGCCGCATGCTGTTATTAGCAATAGTAATAAAACAGCTAACAAAAATTTTATGTGAATATTCATTGAGAGTTCCATAATTTGTTTATTAATACTATTTTTTTGTCGCATAGTACTTATCTAGAGCTTGATACCAATTTTCAAAACCATCTGGTTTAAGTAAAACATCAAAATTTGCAATAGCTCGCTGTACTTCAATCCAATCAATCATAAACTGGTATTGTGCATTTACAGCTGCTAGATTTGCCTCAAGTGATGCATCCTGGGCATCAATTAAATCAGTAATTGAGACAGCGCCTTGTGAATAAGAGTCAATCACTAAGGATAAATTTTCTTCTGCAGCTTGCGAAGCATCATTTGCAAGACGAATTGCAGGATAACTGCCTTTTGCTTGTTTAAGAGAATTTCTTACACGTGTTTCAATTTGTTCTTGCAAATTTTTGCTATTAAATTGGTTCTGTAACAGGGTATTTTTTGAACGTGAGACTTCAGATTTCAGGGCACCGCTGGTGAATATTGGTAAGCTTGCTTCAATTCCAACTGACCATTGATCATCTAGTAATAAAGAATTGCTAACACCTACGCCACTGCGGTCAAAATTTTCACCGTAACGTGCATTTAGGTTTATGTCTGGTACATAGTAAGATCTTTTTGCTGCTGTTAATTGACGCTCATTAGAAGCAATAATGTATTGCACACTCTTTAATTCAGGAGCATTTTCGATTGCTCGAGCAACTTCAAAGTCTGTAAACACTTCAAAACTACGTGGGTTATTGAAAAAGCGTGTAAATTTTTCGCTTTCTAAAATATTAAGTTGACTGGATATACCATCATCAGTCACACCAATAGGCTCAGCCAAAGGTTTATGAAGTAATTGTTTCAGGTTAATGCCAGCTTGTTCACGGCTTGCTTCTGCTGCGTATAGGTTTCTTCTGTCAGTTGCAATTTGGCTTTTCCAACGCAGCACTTCAGAACGATCAGATGAGCCAATTCTTAATCGTGCTTCTGCTAACTCTAAGTTCGTTTCAGTAACCTTAACATTAGACTTTCTAACTTCTTCCGTAGCTTCAGCCGACAAAAGTTGTAAATAAGAAGTGGCTGTATTACTAATAACGTTTAATATGCTGCTTTGCAGATTCGCATCTTCTGCTTGCTGTAATAGCTTTGCAACTGCATAACCAGATCTTTGGTTTTCAGAATATATCGTTTGACTCAAATTTAATGTGCCATCCGTTGACCGTTCTGAACCTTGCAGTTCAGCTTGATCTTTTCCGATTTGAGTAATGCTCGTACCGATATTTAATTGTGGTAATAATACAGATCTCGTATTAACTACACTATCTTTGGCTAGCTCCAAGTCTAGTCTGTCAACTTGTAAAGAAAGGTTAGAAGTAACTGCTTTCTCAATGGCTTCTGTAAGCGTTAGCAGCATTACATTTTGTATATTATCTTCATAGAGTAAGTCAGCTGTTTCTAGAAACCGCCAATTTGGTGAGAAGCCTATTGCTTGAGCAGTTTGCATGTTTATAGCTAGTTTTTCAGGCTGAGCAAGGGCTACTTTTAAATTTCCTGCATTTTCTCCTAACAATATGCTTTGTATTAATAAAGCAATCCTTCTCGCGTAACGAATTGTATCTCGGTCTCTTCCACTAGAGGTGGCGAGTAAACCCAATTTTAATTCGTCTCTTCCCATGAGGGAGTAACTTGGCATTTTTATTGAAATTAAATCTTGAGCAAATTGTTGAAACTCTTTACGACCGAATCGCAATAAAGGTGGAACATACATTGCGTCAATATCAGCAGGCATATTACCAAGTGCGTTATTTAAATTATGTGTTACTGGGATAAACGTTAATTTAAATCCTAATTCATCTTGGGTGTCTTCTGTTATATTTACGAGTTCTGGTAGAGAGTCTAAAAATAATTTATCGACTATTATTCCAAGATGATCAAATTGGACCAGCTCATGAAATTTACGTAAATCATTTCCTACGGTGCGATCATCACTTATATAAACATAATTAGATTTGCCGCTTACACCTGGCTTACTATAAGGTAGTCGTTGTAGTTCTCGGTCAGCCACTACGGCTGCAATTACAGGCTTATTCAAATTCTTAATTTTTGCAGCTTGCTGTGAACCTAAGATCCCGTTAGTGATGATGACATCTATGCTTGGATCGTTTAATAAAGCTAATAATTCAACCCTAATTTCAGCAACTTGCCAGCTACCATGTCTGATATCTTCAGAAAGAAATTCGATATTAAATTCACCCCTGTTTAAATCTTTAATTTCTTTAATAATTTGCTCAAGAGGAACATATTCTCTTTCAATAGGGCCATCTAGTAGAACCCCCACATGTATTTTTTCTGCAGCATTTGAGGCCGTATAGGCCAATATCAATAACATGCATAATAGTGCGGTTATTTTTGTAATTATGGATAAATTACGATAGATGGATTGCATAATTTTAGCTTATTATATTTTCTTACTGCTTCTGGTTTTTGCAAGCAGTTTATCATCAAAATGATGCAGTGATGATTGAATAATATCTTTAATAATTATTATTGATTTAAATTTAGGAATTTAATTAACATGTTACATAAGCAGATTCCCTTGGGAACAATAATCATAATTTTGGTTGTCGTGTTTCATGTTGTTTGTTTAGTTGGAT
>CAZVPJ010000019.1:0-17964 GCA_964629035.1 uncultured Thiotrichales bacterium
TGTAATAGCGCTGATGTAACGGCAGTAGCTGGTGCAACTTCGGTTACCTATGCAAATAATGCGAACATTCCTGTAGGTGGTTGCTCGATTACTGTAGATGTTACGTCACCAACTGCAGGCACCTATACAAATACAATTGCGACGGGTGCACTACAAACAAATTTAGGAAACAACGCAAACTCCGCAAGTGATAATTTAACCGTTAATATAGGTAGCGGTTCAGTATCATGTCCTTCAGGTTCTACACTCACTAACCAAACTGGAAATGCTGATGTCGCTACACAAACGGGTGGTACACAAAATCCAGAAGAGTCCGAAGGTGTATTAGAATCTATTATTCCACCCACAACTGCGAATAACACAAATTCTGCACGCTTGCGAAGTGGCGACACTTTAACTTTAGATTTAACTGACACAGTGCCTTTAAATGGTGTGATTGTTATCTCTATTGCGCGTGACAATAACGGCGGTAATGTCCGAATTGAAGATTCAACGGATAACGGAGTCAGCGATCCTTATTCAGATGGGACAATTACATTTAATAGTGGCCCAAATGACACATTACAGCGTATCAACTACATCGTTAGTTCTGCTAATGGCGCTCGGTTTCTTCGTCTTACTCGCTTAAGTGGAAGAGTCTGGGTTGATGGCGCTAGTTATAGTCAGATTTGTGTATCTTCACCTACTTCTGATTTATCGATTACAAAAGATGATAGTAGTTTGACGTACACCCCTGGGGGCACGGGCACTTACACAATTATAGTAACGAATAATGGCCCTGATGATGTTTCAGGTGCAACAATTACAGATAATCTTCCTGATGGTGTAACGATGACTTCAGCTTGGACTTGTATTCCTTCGTCTGTAAATTCTAGTTGTAACACAGTGCCGAGCACAACAGATCCAATTTCAATTGATGTTGATATTACAGATGGCGATACGATAACGATAAATGTGCCAGTGCAATATTCATCAAGTATGGGGGATTACTAATATTAATTTTTATAAACATCAATAAGAATTTTTAGTAATAGATTTAAAATAACTTCATGCAAATATCTAACATTAATAAAATTATATTTATCATATTTTTATTGCTTTGCATTATTTTCAGCACAGCATTTGCAAGTCCTTTTAATTTAACAGGGCAGATTAATATCAATCGAGCCAGTGACGGTGGTGTTGCATGGGCAGATTTAGATAATGATCAATGTTTGGATGCTGTTGTGAATGAAGAGCGAGTTAATGGCTCTGGGAATAATAGTTATTTATATCGTCAAAATTCTGCAGGTGCAGGAAATTGTTTGGGAACTTTCTCTATTGGTTTTACTTTTCAATTGCCTGTAAATAATGTCTTGAATCGTTCGGTTGTGCTAGGTGATTTTAATAATGATGGTCGCGTCGATGTGGCAATCAACATTCATACTCAAATTCGTGTCTGGAGAAATAATGGTGGTCTAACGTTTACCCAAATTGCTTCTTTTAACCCGGGCAATTCGGAAGGTATGGCGTGGGCAGATTATGATGCAGATGGTGATTTAGATTTGGTTGTAGAAAACCATCAATTTGGTGCGCGAATATATACTAATAATGGTGGAACGATTAGTAGTGGTTCGTTAATCAACGTTCATACCGGAAATTCGGTTGGCGATTACATGGCAGCTACAGATTACGACGTCGATGGAGATGTGGACTTCTACTTTAGAAGGGATGGAACTGCCAATAACGATGCGCAAGCTGATTTATTTCGTAACAATGGCGGGACATTTACACGCCGATCATCTCCTAATGAAAATTCTCCAAATAATGATAAAGGTGGTGCTGTATTTTGTGATCTGGATAATGACGGTGATTTTGATTTAGTACGTACAGATGGTGGGGCTACAGCAGCATACCGACAAGATGCGGGAAGTTTTAGTTCTGCTGCTACCTTTGCAAATAACAACGATGGTGTGGCATGCGCGGATGTCGATAACGATGGTGATATAGATGTATTTTTCACTTCGCAAAATGGAGGTAGTGACAGACTTTATATTAATAATGGAAATTTTTCTTTTTCGCAAAGTAATCAGGGGATAACGGCAGGTGGAAATGGTGAAGGTGCAGCGTTTGCGGATTATGATCGTGATGGGGATATGGACCTTCTTATTAATCAGCGAAATGCAGCAAACGAGCTGTATCAAAATCAACAAAATGATTTAAATTATTTGCAGATACGCGCCACACAAAATAACCGTGATTCAATTGGGGCAACGGTGAGGCTTTTAAATTGTGCCGGCGTTCCTGTTTCAGGTGTGAGAGAAATTAATGGTGGTATGGGGCATGGAAGTCAAGATGCGCCATTCGCACATTTTGGTTTATCCGCTATTGGAGGAAATACTGAAACATATATCGCTCGAGTACAATTCGTTGGCGGTAATGTAGTGCAACGTGCAATTCAGCCTTCAGCAATATCGGGTTATCAACTTGCAACGATAGATCGTGGCGATTCAAGTGATACTTCCTTATGTAATGCTGATTTATCCATTACTAAAGATGATAGTTTGCTTACGTACGTACCCGGTAGTACTGCTACCTATACGATTGTAGTGACAAATAATGGACCTAGAAATGTTGTTGGTGCACGAGTGCAAGATACATTGCCAGCCGGCGTTACTGTTAATGGTAACTGGATGTGCACACCTGAAAGCCCACCCAATACCGCGAGTTGTATTACAGGTTCTGCTGCGGGAACCGGAACAACAGGATTGGGTGATATTGATCAATTGGTCGATATACCGGCCAATACTTTTATTACCTTTTCCGTGCCGGTGCAATTTTCTGCTGACATGAGCGATTATTAATTCGTTAGGTGGGCTCGAATTGTATACATTTAAATTTCATACAATACTTGGATTGTTGTGGATAGTCTTTTTGCAAGCCCCATATGTATTAGCTTGGAATTTTGAAGCAGATTCGACAAGCACCACCAATACTTTTAATAATCCAGCATTATTTACATCAGAAACGTTTAGACAAACATTCGATGAAGTGCCACTCGTCTTTATTCTTGCAAACCAGCAAGGTGGAGATCCTTCTACAATTTTAATTCAAAATATTTCGACTACGGGCTTTTTATATGCTCAAGTTGAACCGGATGACAATGGTGCAGGTGGTGGTTCAGGAAATGATGGGCCGCATGTTTCTATGGCGGGCATCCCTTATATTGCCATAGAGCCTGGTGTGCATACTTTAACTGATGGAA
The DNA here is from genome assembly GCA_964629035.1 of uncultured Thiotrichales bacterium. Classification (GTDB taxonomy): domain Bacteria; phylum Pseudomonadota; class Gammaproteobacteria; order UBA4575; family UBA4575; genus JABDMD01. The sequence goes on from CAZVPJ010000019.1 coordinate 3,245, forward strand.
CCATTATAGAGGCAGGTTATATAACAACAAACCGTTTTCAATCAAGGTTACTCTCTGGTGATAGTTGGGAAACGTTATCTTTTAGAGGAAACTTTGCTGCAGCGCCTACGCTGATTATTCAATTGCAAACGATGAATAATGAAACTGCACTTACAACGCCTGGCCCATATAACCCTTTTCCTAATCCAAGCCACTGGATGAGTGCAGTAGTTAGAAATGTGACGGCAACTACCGCGCAAGTTGCAATAGAGAGAAGTGAAGCCACTTTAAATACATTTACTGCTACAGAAAACATTGGGTATCTAGCCATTCAATCTGCATATAACGGTACATTTGTAGATAATGTAGCAAATACGGTTGAGCTTGATAGCTTCATATCGGGAAATGTTTTAGATGGTTGGAGTGATGGTTGTGATAACGTAAGTTTTCCTAATATAAATTCTAATCAAAGGATTGCTATAGCGAGTAAGAGAACACGCAATGATACAGATGGTGGGTGGTTAAGGAGGTGTGCGTTAGCAAATGGATCCATTGGTTTAACTGTTGATGAAGATCGCGCAGAAGACAATGAAAGAAATCATTTGAATGAAACTGCAAGTGTGTTGGTGTTTGATCGTGCATTCGATGCTGAGCTGGAAGATATCGCTGATATTTCAATTACCAAAGATGATGGCAATCATTCTTATACACCAGGAGGCACTGCAACATATACCATCATCGTAAGTAATGGTGGTGAAGCCGATGCAAAAAATGTTTTAGTTGAAGATATATTACCCGATGGAGTATCCGTTAATGGTAACTGGACGTGTACCACTTCGACCACTAACGACCCATGTCCACTATGCACACCACGAGGGTTATCGAGCTGCATAGCGGGAGGTGCAGGTGGGACAGGTGCCACAGGGACGGGCCATATCAACCAATCTATCGATTTGCCTGTAGGCTCTTCGGTAACCTTTAGTGTACCGGTAAATTTTTCCGCAAATATGGGTGATTACTAGTCACCATAGGGTCCAAAAAAGTTAATATTGAGTAAGTTTTACCCACTTTGTGTTGTTGCCCTAGAGTAGGTTCTATTTCACAATAGCGCGAATTCAAAATAGTGCGGAGTGCTGTTAAATCAGGGCTTTTTACTATCTGGAATCCTATAATAATAATCATCTATACATACCTTATATATAAGTATAAATCTCCATGGATAATCGCAGAGAACTTGCCAATGCCATCCGTGCATTGAGTATGGACGCCGTTCAACAGGCCAATTCTGGACACCCTGGCATGCCTATGGGCATGGCCGATATTGCCGAAGTGCTCTGGAATGATTTTCATAAGCATAATCCGAAAAATCCCGAATGGCCGGATCGAGATCGATTTGTTGTATCAAATGGGCATGGGTCCATGCTCTTGTACTCACTACTTCACTTAGCGGGCTACGAACTCTCTATCCAAGACCTGAAAGATTTCCGTCAGCTACATTCTAAAACACCGGGTCATCCTGAGTTTGGTGACACACCTGGTGTAGAAACTACGACTGGTCCATTGGGCCAGGGAATAAGTAACGCGGTGGGTCTTGCACTGGCTGAGAAAATGCTCGCGGCACAATTTAATCAAGACGACCTCGATATCGTTGATCATTACACATATGCATTAATTGGTGATGGATGCTTGATGGAAGGTATTTCGCATGAGGCCTGCTCGCTTGCGGGAACCTTAGAGCTCGGAAAGCTAATTGTTTTTTATGATGACAACGGCATTTCTATTGATGGTGAGATTGAGGGTTGGTTTACGGATGATACACCCATGCGATTCCGTGCGTATGGCTGGAATGTGATTGAAAGTGTAGATGGTCATGATGCTGCACAAATCAAAAATGCAATCGAAGCTGCAAAAAAAGAAACAACAAAGCCAACGATAATTTGTTGTAAAACAGTTATTGGTTGGGGAGCTCCAAATAAGCAAGGTACAGGTGGCGCACATGGCGCACCGCTTGGCGATGATGAAATTAAACTCGTGCGGGATAAATTAAACTGGAAGTATGAACCTTTTGAAATTCCAGATTCAATTTATAGTAAATGGAATGCTGTTGAGAGAGGTGTGCAGGCTGAGTCGCAATGGCAAGAAAAATTTAATGAGTATCAATCAAAGCACCCGGAACTAGCAGCAGAATTTGAACGCCGTACTCAAAATCAACTCCCGGATACTTGGCAAAAAGATGCGCAAAAAGTTATTCAGCATGCCATTGATGAAAAAAAGTCGGTTGCTACACGTGTAGCTTCTCAAATTGCATTGGATGGGTTTGCAAAATTACTGCCTGAATTAGCAGGTGGTTCTGCTGACCTCACGCCATCTAATAACACTTGGTGGTCAGGTTCTAAAGACCTTGTAAAAACGGATTGGTCTGGAAATTACATTCGTTATGGTGTGCGTGAATTTGGTATGTCTGCGATTAATTCTGGTATGGCATTACACGGCGGTTTTATTCCATATAGTGCAACGTTCCTGGTGTTTTCCGATTATGCACGCAATGCATTACGCGTGGCAGCATTAATGAAGTTGCGCAGTATATTTATTTATACTCATGATTCAATTGGTTTGGGTGAGGATGGGCCTACTCATCAAGCTATCGAGCAAACATCTACTTTGCGTATGATCCCAAATATGTCGGTTTGGCGAACCGCAGATACAGTGGAATCTGCCGTTTCATGGAAGCATGCAATCGAGCGTAAGGACGGGCCAACCTGCTTGGTGTTTTCGCGTCAAAGTTTGCCATTTATAGAACGTAGCAAAGAACAAGTTGATGCAATTTCAAAAGGTGCGTACGTACTTCATGAATGTGAGGCGTTGCCAGAACTAATATTGATTGCTGCAGGCTCAGAGCTTGGTATCACACTGGATGCTGCTAAATATCTTAGCCAGCAAGGTAAACAAGTGCGCGTGGTATCGATGCCGAATACCAATATATATGATCAGCAAGATGCAGCCTATAAAGAGTCCGTATTACCCGCAGCGGTAACTAAGCGAATCGCAATCGAGGCTGGAGTATCAGATTTCTGGTGTAAATATGTTGGTTTGCAAGGCCGTACAATAGGTATTGATACTTTTGGGGCTTCTGCGCCGGGTGGTGTGGTTATGGAACATTTTGGTTTTAGTGAAGAGAATATCATTAAGCATGCTTTGGAAATGCTAGGGTAGTGAATAAATTAGGGTAGTGAATAGATTAATAATTATTTTTTAGAGAATAGTACGGAGAAAGAATATGGCGATAAAAATTGCAATTAATGGTTACGGAAGAATTGGTAGAAACATTATGCGTGCTATCTACGAGTCTGGGCGCAATGATGAAATTCAAGTAGTTGCAATTAATGATTTGGGTGATGCCCAAACAAATGCACATTTAACTCAGTATGACACTGCGCATGGAAAATTTAATGGCACAGTGGTAGTGGATGGTGACCATATTGTCATTAATGGTGATCGTATACGTGTTTGCTCAGAGCGTGATCCAAGTAAACTTCCCTGGGCAGAATTAGGTGTAGATGTTGTACACGAGAGCACAGGTTTTTTTGCCAGCAAAGAAAAAGCCTCGGCACATTTAACAGCAGGCGCTAAAAAAGTAATTATTTCTGCGCCAGGTGGTAGCGATGTGGATGCAACGATCGTGTATGGAGTAAATCATGACACACTTAAATCAAGTGACACGGTAATATCCAATGCATCTTGTACAACGAATTGTTTAGCTCCACTAGTAAAACCTCTACATGAAAAAATTGGTGTAGAAAATGGTGTAATGACCACTATTCATGCTTATACCAATGACCAGGTGTTAACTGATGTGTTTCATAGTGATGTAAGACGCGCGCGTTCAGCAACGATGTCTATGATTCCAACTAAAACAGGTGCAGCTGCTGCAGTAGGCTTAGTGCTTCCAATGTTAAATGGTAAGCTGGATGGTTTTTCAATGCGTGTCCCTACCATCAACGTATCTGTTGTTGATTTAACTTTTTTAGCTTCGCGTGATACAACCGTTGAAGAAGTAAACTCGGTTATGAAAAGTGCTGCAGATGGTCATGTACTCGATTATGTTGATGCACCGCTAGTTTCTATTGATTTTAACCATGACCCACATTCATCAAATTTTGATGCAACCCTTACAAAGGTGATGGGAGCGCGTACTGTGAAAGTGTGTTCATGGTATGACAACGAATGGGGCTTCTCAAACCGTATGTTAGATACCACCGTTGCACTCATGAACGCTAAATAAGAGGCTATGTGGTAAACGTTTGTCCTTTATTTTTTTGATTCGCTTCAACAGATTTTGAGTGTTACATGAGTATTATTAATATGGCTGATTTAGATCTTGCCGGTCAGCGAGTGTTGATTCGTGAAGATCTAAATGTTCCCGTTAAAGAAGGCCGTGTTACCAGTGCAAAGCGCATTCAAGCAGCATTACCCACCATTCAACTTGCGTTAGAGAAAGGTGCAAAGGTTATTTTGCTCTCGCATCGAGGTCGACCTGTAGAAGGAAAATATGATCAAGAGCAATCGCTGCAGCCCATCGCTGGTTATTTAAAACATCAATGTAATCTAAATATCAGATTGGAAAAAGATTGGCTATCAGGTGTAGAGCTTGATGTTGGTGAAGTGGTTCTATGTGAAAATGTGCGTTTTCAGGTTGGTGAAAAAAGTAATGATGACCAACTAGCGAAACAAATGGCCAGCTTATGTGATGTGTTTGTTATGGACGCTTTTGGCACAGCGCATCGTGCTCAAGCTTCGACACATGGTGTAGCAAAGTTTGCGGCCATCGCTTGTGCAGGCCCGTTATTGAAGAATGAGCTGGATTCTTTACAAAAAGCATTAGCAGAACCGGCCCGTCCAATGGTCGCGATTGTTGGCGGATCTAAAGTGTCTACAAAACTAACGGTTTTGGAAACACTTTTAGATAAGGTCGATCAAATGATCGTTGGTGGAGGAATTGTAAATACATTTCTTGCAGCGACTGGAAAGCCGGTTGGAAAGTCTCTTTATGAGCCAGATTTACTAGATACTGCTAAAGCATTGCTAATTCAAGCTAAAAACAAAAACACTACAATTCCATTGCCCACAGATGTGGTATGTGCAAAGGAATTTTCTGAAACGGCTGTTGCAGAAGTAAAATCGGTTGAAGAGGTTGAGGATGATGACTTGATTCTAGATATTGGTCCTGAATCTGCTCAGCAGCTAGCAGTCCTAATGAATGATGCAGGAACGATCGTCTGGAATGGTCCAGTAGGTGTGTTTGAGTTTAAGGCCTTTTCGAATGGTACAGAAGTTATGGCAAATGCCATTGCCAATAGCCATGCGTTTTCTATTGCGGGTGGAGGAGATACGCTTGCTGCGGTCGATAAATTTGGTTTGGAAGAAAAAATATCTTATATCTCTACAGGTGGTGGGGCATTTTTAGAATACCTTGAAGGTAAAAAATTGCCAGCAGTAGAAATATTAGAGCAAAGATTTAATAAACAGTAGTTTGTTTGGATGTTTATAACAAAAGAGAAATAATGAGTTTAGCTACCGAAATCCGTCAGAGGAATACTGTTCTTCGGCATACCAAAATAATCGCTACGCTTGGCCCTGCTACAGATAGTGAAAAAATATTGAGCGAATTAATGGATGCTGGGGTAGATCTAGTACGTATCAATTTTTCACATGGCACCTATGAAGAGCATGCATGGCGTATAAATACCTTACGAAAGCTTAGCGAAGAAAAAAATTATGAAGTTGGTGTGCTAGGTGATTTGCAGGGTGCAAAAATCAGGGTTGGTGTTTTCAAGAATAAAAGCATTCAGCTTAATGTTGGTGAAAAATTTTGTATCGATATCAATCTACCTATTGATGAAGGTGATCAAGATAAAGTAGGCACGATGTATAAAGGGTTGGCTGATGATGTGGCTTCAGGCGACACCTTACTAATCGATGATGGTCGAATCGTACTAAAAGTGGTTGATATTGTTGACGGTGAAATAAACTGTGTTGTAGTGATGGGTGGCCAACTCAGTAGTAATAAAGGCATCAACCTTCAGGGAGGAGGAATATCTGCTCCCGCACTAACAGATAAGGATCGCGAAGATATTAAGCATGCGATTGAATTGGATGTTGACTATCTTGCGATATCATTTGCACGTTCGGCAGAAGATATAAATGCAGCAAAAAACCTATTTATCGATGGAGGGGGTGATGCTGGGATTATTGCTAAAATAGAACGAGTTGAGGCGCTAGAAGCCATCGATGAAATTTTGGAGGCATGTGATGCCATCATGATCGGTCGTGGCGATTTGGGGGTTGAGATTGGTGATGCCGAGGTGCCAGGCGTACAAAAATCATTAATCGATTTGGCGCATGACAAAAACCGCATCGCGATAACGGCGACACAAATGATGGAGTCTATGATACATAGTCCCATACCAACGCGTGCAGAAGTATCCGATGTAGCCAATGCGGTATTAGATGGTACGGATGCGGTGATGCTATCCGGAGAAACAGCAGCGGGTAGTTATCCTGTTAAAGCAGTAAAAGCTATGCATCGCACCTGCTTAGCCTCCGAAAGGCATGCTTTGAAAGAAGTTTCTGTGAGACGCAAAAGGAAAAGTGCTAAATGTAAACGAGTAGATGAAGCAATAGCAATGTCTGCCATGTACACCGCAAATAATTTAGACGTACATGCAATTGCAGCACTTACTGAATCAGGTTCAACAGCGTTGTGGATGTCTCGCGTTAATTCTGCGATCCCAATATATGCACTAACACGGCACGAAAAAACATTGCGGCGGGTAACGTTATATAAAGGTGTGTATCCAGCAAGGTTTGATAGTTTGGGTCGGTCTCATGCTGAAGTGAATAAAGAAGCCATTGATGTGTTATTGAAATGTGAAGCAGTGCAAGAGAATGACTTAGTAATTATAACAAAAGGTGATTTGATGGGCGTCGATGGTGGCACGAGTGCATTGAAAATACTCCGAGTTGGTCATTTAATTGAACCTCTGTAGCCGCTAAAATTAGCAAAATTTCGAAACTTATAACTTAATATTTAAAAATGTAGGCCTCATAGGAGAATCATTATGAACGTTCAAGAACTCAATATCATTGCATCAGCCATGGTCGCACCAGGACGCGGTATATTGGCAATGGATGAAAGTCATCCTACCTGTAACAAGCGTTTTGAAGCGTTAGGAATTGCGACGACGGAAGATATGCGCCAGGCATATCGAGATATGTTGGTAACTGCGCCCGGTCTTTCAGATTATATTGGTGGCGCTATACTTTTTGATGAAACGATACGTCAAAAAACACTGGAAGGCGTACCTTTTGCTGAGTATTTGAGAAAGAACGGCATTATTCCCGGTATTAAGGTAGATGCAGGTGCCAAAGTGTTAGCTGGGCATGAAGATGAAAAAGTTACTGAAGGTCTGGATGGCTTACGTGAACGTTTAGCGGAGTATTATGAACTGGGCGCACGTTTTTCTAAATGGCGTGCAGTGATAACTATTGGTAAAGATATCCCAAGTTGGGCCTGCTTTGAAGCGAACGCACATGCACTGGCGCGTTATGCATTACTTAGCCAAGAGGCAGGCATTGTGCCCATCGTAGAGCCAGAAGTTTTAATGGATGGTGATCATTCAATTGAAAGATGCTATGAAGTTACAGAGTTGGCGCAACGTGTAACCTTCCAACAGCTAAAGAATCAAGGGGTAGCGCTTGAAGGTATGATTTTAAAACCTTCCATGGTCATTTCTGGTACCACTGCAAAAAATCGTGCTGATATGCAAACGGTAGCAGAGCTAACGGTTAAGTGCTTATTAGCTTCGGTGCCCGCGAGTGTGCCTGGAGTTGCATTTTTGTCAGGTGGTCAAAGTGATGAAGAGGCCAGCGCACACTTAAATGCAATGAATGCGATGGGTGTAAAATTACCTTGGGCGCTGACTTTTTCTTATGGTCGAGCTTTGCAACAAACCTCTATGAAAACCTGGATGGGTGAAGCAGGTAATGTTGAAAAAGCGCAAAATGCTTTGCTATGGCGAGCAAAATGTAATGGCTCTGCAGCATTAGGAAAATATTCTGAAGCAATGGAAAAACAAGCAGATTAAAAAAATACTTAGCATGTAGGGGAGCTTTTCTTGGGTTCCCCTAATAAATAGTTCTTCTCCCGACCTCTTTTTATACTTCTTCCTACCGCTCAATATTCATCCGACCTATCTGCTTTGCGCACTTAAACAGTGCATATGCATTTAAATAGTTTCAATTTCCGATGGTTTGGCATCGCTATACTAGTGCAATCGCACTACAAATTATTTATAGTGCTTTCAATAACAGGTTTGCTAATAACCTGAATAACAATAATAAAGACGTCAGTCTGAATAATTACACGATAAAAATTACAACAAAGGAGTGCTGCCATGAAAATGATAACAGCCATAATTAAACCATTTAAGCTTGATGATGTTCGTGAAGCATTATCAGAAATTGGTGTAATGGGTCTAACCGTTAGTGAAGTAAAAGGTTTTGGGCGTCAAAAGGGCCATACCGAGTTATATCGTGGAGCCGAATATGTCGTCGACTTTTTGCCAAAAGTAAAACTTGAAATAGGTGTTAGTGAAGACTTGGTTGAATCTGTTATCGAGGAAATTAGTAAGGCTGCAAATACGGGAAAAATTGGTGATGGAAAAATATTTGTATCCAATATTGAGCAAGCCGTTCGTATCCGTACGGGCGAAACAGGTAAAGATGCCTTGTAACTATAACTATAAGAATTAAAAAATAAGAATCAGTAAGGGAAGGTTATGAATTTTTTTAGTAAGAATAAATTGTGGATGTTAAGTGTATTAATGATTGTCATGCCAAATCTTGTATTTGCTGAAGATGTGTTAGATTCAGGGGATACGTCCTGGTTACTAACCGCAACGGCGCTAGTGTTGTTCATGACCATACCTGGTTTATCACTTTTTTATGCTGGTTTGGTGCGAAGTAAAAATGTTCTTTCGGTTTTGATGCAATGTTTTGCGATAACTTGCATAGCCTCATTGGTATGGTTGGCGTTTGGTTACAGTGTAGCTTTCAGTGATGGTGGCGCTCTAAATAATTGGTTAGGAGGATTTTCTAACCTATTCTTGTCTGAAGTCACCCGTAGTTCTCTAAGCGGAACGATCCCGGAAAGTGTTTTTGTTATGTTTCAAATGACTTTTGCGATCATAACTCCAGCATTGGTCGTTGGTGGTTTTGCAGAACGCATGAAGTTCTCTTCAATGATGTGGTTTTCTGTTTTATGGCTTGTGGTGGTGTATTTACCAGTTTGTCATTGGGTATGGGGTGGCGGATGGCTGGGTGAAATGGGAGTGCTAGATTTTGCAGGAGGTTTGGTAGTTCATATTACGGCTGGTGTCGGTGCCATCGTAGCGGCAATGGTGTTGGGTAATCGAAAAGGATTTCCCAAGACGGCAATGCCTCCACATAATCTAACGATGTCGGTTACCGGAGCGGGTATGTTATGGGTGGGGTGGTTTGGTTTTAATGCGGGGAGCGCCGTTGCGGCAAGTGGTGATGCAGGTATGGCCATGTTAGTTACCCATATCAGTGCTGCTACCGCTTCACTAGTCTGGATGTTCGCAGAATGGATCCGATACGGTAAACCCAGTGTGTTAGGTATTGTGACCGGCATGGTGGCAGGACTGGGTACGATCACTCCGGCATCAGGTTTTGTTGGACCTATGGGTGCACTTATTATTGGTGCTTCTGCAGGTCTAATCTGTTTCATTGCAACTAACTTTATTAAACGATCACTTAAGATTGACGACTCTCTAGACGTATTTCCGGTACACGGTGTAGGAGGTATCTTAGGTACATTATTAGTGGGTGTGTTGGTTGCAGAACAATTTGGTGGTGCAGGTTTGGCTGAAGGTATGACCATCAGTTCACAGCTAGGTGTTCAAGCGATTGGTGTGGTGGCTGTATTAGCATGGACCGCTATCGCAACGTTTATCATTTTGCTGATCGTGAAAGCAATATGCGGATTACGTGTTGATGAGCAAGAAGAAACACAAGGTTTGGATATCTCGCAACATGAAGAGACAGGCTACAATATGTAATCCATTCTAAATTAGATTAGTTTGATCTTAAGGGCTGCTTTGCAGCCCTTTTTTAATTCAGGTAAGTTTTAATAGGTGGTTGATTAAAGGCGAACTGTTATCAAAAGTCTGGTCTTGATCAATTGAAAAAATATCAGTGCTGACGTTAGATTTCAGGTCTTCAAAGTTATCCATTGCTTTATCACCAGATGTATTCATATTATTTAAAACAATAGCACAAAGCTCTAGTTCGTAATGTTCGATGGCTTGCGCAGTTAATAAAATTTGGTTGATACATCCTAATCTATCCTCGGCAACTAATAACACGGGGAGTTGTAAACTTTTAGCAAGATCTGCATTTAATCCACCTTCGCATAGCGGTGAATAAAAACCACCTGCGCCTTCCACAATTAAAAAGTTATTTTCGGTAACATTTTTTGTACATGCCCGGTACGCTTCATCCGTACTGATTGGCTGGTTCACTAATCGTGCGGCACGTTGTGGAGAAATGGCAGGTTCAAAACGATAGGGGCAAATTTCTGCAAGTGAATGAGTTTTCTCTATTGCATCGTAATAGTGGCCCGCGTCACTGGGGTGTAATACTCCATCTATATACTCGCAACCCGACTCTATGGGTTTTCGAGGTATTACATCAATTTGCGACTCATGTAGTTGCGCGGCTATCTGTCTACCAATATAGGTTTTACCGACATCGGTATCCGTGCCCGTGATAAATACGCCTTTGTATATCATGCGATTTGTCTCATTTTACTTGTGTTACTTTATTTGTCTTATTTTACCGGCACTTAAAAAATCATTTGACAGACATACCGGTTGGTATGTATAACATACCAACCGGTATGATATTGATAACCAACGAATAAACGATGCCTTCTACAGCAAAGAATACTGACCAAGAACTCGCCACACGGCAAGTTATATTAGAAGCTGCCTATGAAGAAATTCATGTGCGTGGATTTCAGGCTGCCAGTCTATCAAAGATTTTAGCCAATACAGAAGTAACCAAAGGTGCACTCTACCATTACTTTCCTACTAAATTAGCCCTGGGTTATGCCGTGGTAGACGAGATATTAGCAGAGCATATACAACAACAATGGGTACTGCCTCTGTTAGAAACGGATGACCCTATTACTGCCTTTACTCATATCATTATGCAGTCAGGTAACGACATTACTGAAGAAGATATTCAGTGTGGATGCCCATTAAATAATCTTGCGCAAGAAATGGCACCTATAGATGAAGGGTTTCGGTCGCGAGTGGAAGCGGTATATCGTTCCTGGCGTAAAGGGATTGAAAAAGCTTTATTGAAAGGCCAAGAAAAAGGCTTTGTCAGGAAAGATGTGAATGTTGTAAGTGTATCTACCATGATCGTTGCGAGCTTGGAAGGATGTATGGGGCTTGCAAAAAATTCACAAAGCAAAAAAATATTATATCAATGTGGGCAAAGTGTCGTTGATTATCTTGAAAGTTTAAGGGGATGATGTGTTAAGTAAATATACAGATTTTATTCTTCGCTGGCGTTATGTAGTGGTTTTGATAACGATTGCAGGCATCATTGCATTAGGTGCAGGAGGTAAGAATTTAGTTTTTACAAATGATTATCGATACTTCTTTAGTGAGGATAATCCTCAGTTGCTTGAGTTTGAAACATTACAAGATACGTATACAAAAAATGACAACATCTACATCATGCTGGAACCTAAGCAAGGAGATGTTTTTGATAAGGAATTTTTAACAGCATTAAAAGCCCTTACGGAAGAGTCATGGCAAATACCTTATTCAATCCGTGTTGATTCCATTACTAATTTTCAACATACCTATGCCGAGTCCGATGATTTAATTGTGCTTGATTTGGTTGATAGAGCTGAGGATCTAGATGAAGCTGGTATTAGCTATGTAAAGCAAGTTGCTTTAAACGAACCGTTATTAGTACATCGTTTAGTGTCAGAGTCATCCGATGCTGCAGGCGTAAATATCACAATAGAGTTGCCTGGTAAAAATGAAATTACTGAAGGCCCTGAAGTCGTCAAATTTACACGTGAGATGGTGGCAAAGTTTGAACAAGAGCACCCGGAGATTAATGTATACACCACGGGTATTGTAATCATGAATAACGCATTTCCTGAAGCCAGTATTAAGGACATGCAAACACTTATACCATTAGCCTTTCTGGCAATTATCATTGGCTTAGTGCTTTTCTTGCGAAGCTTAACAGGCACGATTATAACGGTAGCAGTAATAATATTTTCGATTATGGCTGGAATGGGGATAGCAGGTTGGATGGGTTATAAACTCACGCCACCGTCTGCTTCTGCGCCAACCATGATTCTCACGCTAGCGGTTGCTGATTGTGTACATTTCTTTACTACATTTTTAAATTCCATGCGCTCTGGAATGAATAAGCAGGATGCTATTAAAGAGTCATTACGAATAAATTTCCACCCAATATTTTTAACTTCCTTAACCACTGTGATCGGATTTTTAAGCCTAAACTTTAGTGATGTACCTCCTTTTCATGATCTCGGTAACATCACGGCAATTGGTGTCGCCTTTGCGTTTATTTTATCTGTATTTTTCTTGCCAGCGATTACTGCAATTTTGCCATTTAAAGTTAAGCAACGAACAGATAGTAAAACGATTTTGATGCAAAAACTTGCAGAGTTTGTAGTCAGTAAGTACCGAATATTATTATGGACAATGGGCGCAGTAATATTTGTATTTATTGCAATTATTCCAGTTAACGATGTGAATGATCGCTTTGTGGAATACTTTGATGAGTCAGTAGAATTCCGGCAACACTCTGACTACGTATCTGAAAAATTAACAGGCCTCTATACTGTAGATATTTCATTACAAGCAGAAGAATCGGGCGGAATTAATGAGCCAAGATTTATAGCCAGCATGAATGAGTTCTCTGAATGGTTGCGTGCACAACCTGAGGTGGTTCATGTGAATTCGGTTTCTGATACGTATAAGCGTTTAAATAAAAACATGCATGGTGATGATGAGTCATTTTACTCTTTACCAGATAGTCGTGAATTAGCCGCGCAGTATCTTTTACTTTATGAGTTATCTTTACCGTATGGTTTGGACTTAAATAACCAAGTTAATATTGATAAAACTTCTACACGTATATCGGTGACAGTGGATACACTGAGTACAAAAAAGATGTTGGAATTTGAAGAGAGTGCTCGTGACTGGGTTGAGAATAATACACAAGATATAAATATCGTTGCATCAAGTCCGGCAGTTATTTTTTCACATTTAGCAGTGCGTAATATTTACAGCATGATCATAGGAACCATGATTGCGCTGGCACTTATATCTGTTATTTTAATTTTCGCGCTTCGTTCATTTAAATTAGGAATGCTCAGTCTGGTTCCTAATTTATTGCCAATAGGTGTTGCATTTGGTGTCTGGGCGATTTTTGATAGCGAAATTGGTTTGGCATTATCGATTGTCGCAGGTATGACATTGGGAATTGTTGTAGATGATACCGTGCATTTTATGAGTAAGTATTTAAGAGCTAAGCGTGAAAAAAATCTCTCTGCTCGAGATGCTGTGCGCTATGCATTTGAGAATGTTGGTACAGCACTCTTGGTCACAACACTAGTATTAGCTGCAGGTTTTATGGTGCTCTCATTGTCTTCATTTGAATTAAATTCTGCAATGGGTTTGCTTACGGCTATTACAATAGTTATTGCACTCATTATTGATTTCTTATTTTTGCCACCATTGTTAATTGCCCTTGAGGAGGGCCGTAATGAAAAAGATATATCATCAGATATGGCTACTGCCAATTAACGTTACTATCAAAATAGTCGTATGTTTAGTTTTCCTACAAGGTGTAGCGTTCGCTGAAACTCCTGAAGAGAAAGGGTTAGCCATTGCTATCGCCGCAGATAAGCGGGACACCGGGTTTGAAACACAAACTGCAGAAATGGTGATGACCTTGCGAAACCGTCAGGGTCAAGAAAGCACACGTTATATCCGTACTCGCACATTAGAAGTAGAGGGAGATGGAGACAAAACATTATCTATTTTTGATCGCCCAGCAGATGTTAAACACACTGCGGTTCTAACCTATAGCCACGGTCTGAAGCCGGATGATCAATGGTTATATCTGCCTGCGCTAAAGCGTGTTAAAAGAATTAATTCACGAAACAAGTCGGGTCCTTTTGTGGGTAGTGAATTCGCATTTGAGGATCTTGGTTCTCAAGAAGTAGAAAAATATTCATATAAATATTTGCGGGATGAGCCTTGTGGTGAGTGGGAGTGTTATGTAATAGAGCGATATCCAGAATACGAGTATTCGGGTTACACACGTCAGGTTGGATGGATCGATAAAGCTGAATATCGAGTCGTCAAAATAGAATTTTATGACCGCAAAGATGCACAACTTAAAACCCTAACGTACTCGGGCTATCAAGAGTATTTGGATTACTTTTGGCGACCAGATGAGATGTTTATGGTTAATCATCAAACTGGAAAAGAGACAACCTTAAAATGGTCGAATTACAAATTGAAAACGGATATTTCAGAACGAGATTTTAATGCCAATGCATTGCCGCGCTTACGATAAATTAAATTCATTCAAGAAAA
>CAZVPJ010000020.1:0-15240 GCA_964629035.1 uncultured Thiotrichales bacterium
CATCTTCCGGTTGATAACTTGACGCAACTTCTGGCCACCCTTGGGTATGCTGCATGACGATATTGGCTAGCGCATCGATATGTGCAGCTTCGTCATTCAATGCAGGAATATAATTAAATGCCTCTCCACCAGCTTCCATAAACACTTCGCAGTTTTGCATACTAATCTCTTCCAATGTCTCAAGACAATCTGCTGAGAAACCTGGACAAAATACGTCAACAGACTTAACTCCTTCACCGGGAAGCTCTTCCATCCTTTGTATCATATAAGGCTGAAGCCATTCAGCTTTGCCAAACCTTGATTGAAACGTTAATTGCCACTCATCATCTTTTAAATTAAGTTTTTCAGTGATTAAGCGCGCGGTCTCATGGCATTCACAATGATAGGGGTCTCCTTGCATGAGATTTCTCTTGGGCAAGCCATGAAATGAGAATATTAATTTTTGATTTCTTTGGTGTTGCTGCCAATGAGTTTGGATTTGTCGTACACATGCATTTATGTAACCCTCATCTGCTCCATAATTATTGATCACTCGCAACTCTGGCATCCAGCGTTGTTTGGTGAATACTTTTGCAACTGCATCAAATGTGGATGCAGTGGTGGTTGCAGAATATTGTGGATACATTGGAAACAATACTACACGTCGCGCACCTTGAGCTTTTAAGCTTTCCAGTGCAGACGCAATAGAAGGACTGCCATAACGCATTGCAAGCTCGACTTTCACTGGCCCTGGGGAAAGTTGAGATAATTTTACTTGTAAGGCTTCTTTCTGTTTTATACCTATCTCTAACAAAGGCGAGCCATTTTCAGTCCATACCTTTTCATATGCCTCCGCACTTTGACTTGGGCGGGTACGCAATATTATGCCATGTAAAATCAACCACCAAATAGGCCTTGGAATTTCTACAACTCGGGGATCCCACAAAAACTCAGCTAAATATTTTCTTACTGCACTTGTAGTTGGCGCCTCAGGGGTGCCTAAATTAGTAATTAGCACGCCCATACAAGATTCGCTGCCATGAGCATAATTTTTACTGCCTTTGAATTTTGGCATGAGGTATATAAATTATTATAGTGAAATACGTTCAGACATAGACTACTGAAATTTGCAACGCAATAGTAGGCCAGTAGCGAAGCTAGGTAAGAATTAATAGCCGCTCTGTCTAGTTCAAGGCCTGGTTCAAGGCTTGGCTCAAGGTACGGTCAAGCCAAATGCGATGTCATTCGACCTTTGCTACTTTGGACCAACTCAGGATTACGACCCAGCTAAGTCATATTGCTGATTCGATCATGCAAGGGGCTACTACGAGGAAAATGTGCCAATAAAAACTTCATTTGATCTGCTAACACTCTGCGGCCTTGAAGATAAATATACTCCGCATGGGTTGGAACAAAAGGAATGGCCAGTAATTGCATATTTGCCTCTTCAGGAGTTTGCCCTGCCTTGTGGTTATTGCACCGTTTGCATGCCGTGACGACGTTATTCCAAAGATCTGATCCGCCCTGACTTATGGGAAGCACATGATCACGAGATAATTCTCTGCGGTCAAAATGTTCACCACAGTAAAGACACAAGTTTGCATCTCGCTTGAACAAGGTTCGGTTATTAAGTGGAGGAATGTAGCTTTCATGAAGCGCTTTATTGTTGCCATACGTCGCAATGATAGAATGCACCTCTAACGTGCTTCTAAGACCACTTCGTGCATTGACACCACCGTGAATCTCATACATACGTTCTCCGCAGGTATAGGCCACTTGCCCAACATAATATAGACGTGCAGCATCTTGATAGTTGATCCATTCCATTGGCATACCGGACACATCCGTGCGTAATATCTGTAGACCGAGATCAATCACTCTAGTAGCTCCAAAGATAACCTTAGGTTTCAAACTTTATAGGCAAACCAACAAATATTGCAATTATAGATTAGACATCTCAAATATTACAAAATTCTTAATTAACCTCTTGGAATTGAGAAAAAGATTATTTTAATCCGAAATGACTTGTAAATGAGTTAAAAACACCAACTGATAGCGATATTAATGAGAAGTTTGGTTTCCACCATCATTTAAAGCCCGATCCAGAGCAGCTTGAGTCCTTCCTATAAGCAATTCTGCATAATCCTCATCTGCCATCTCAGCGATGCCGATTGAAAGCGTATATTTTTCATTAATCTTTTGATCATTTAGAACAAGGTGGTTTACCGCCTTATGAATACGCTTGGCCACAATTTCAGCTTGGATTTCATTCGTGCCAATTAACATTAACGCTATTGAGTCTTCATCATGCTTAACTGCCATATCCATTCCGCGTAACTGAACTTGCACCGCATTGGCAACCGCCATGAATATTTTGTCCGCAGTATAATGTCCATATGAATGGACAAAATTATCATATCGATCTATTTTTAAAATCATAATAGACAAAACTCGATTACGCATCGCACAACGTGTCATTTCATATGGCAATGTTTCTTTCATCCACTGCAAATTATATAAACCGGTAGCCTCGTCTTTCTCAGCTCTAATTTTGCTACTCGCTTCTTCATGCATACGTTGATAAAGCAAGCGATTTAAATCAAGCATGCGCTTTACAAATAACTTCATTAGATTTTTTGCAAAATTTAAATCTTTCGAAACGAATTCCCATAATAGTTTTTCGGGAATCTCTAATACTTTGCAACGTGTTTGTGCAATGACAAATGCACTAGTAGGTTGTCCTCCAATAACAGACATTTCACCTACAGTATCACCAGGGTTCAAGGTAACTACAGCGAGTGCATCTTCTTGAAGGTGCATACCTAAATGACCATCAACGATAACAAACATGGAGTGATTTTCCTGGTCCTTATATAACAGCATCTGGCCAGGATCTAATGATTGACTAGAACACTTAATTAACAATGGGGAACATTGCTCAAGATCGACTGCACCGAACAAACCCAACCGTGATAACGTGGATAGTTGACGAGTATCGCCCGGCGCTATAGTCATAAGATCAATACAGCTGATTAAAGAATATACTGTATCCTAAAGTTGATTAAATGCAAAACCATTACTCTTATCTAGGGTGTATACAAATTAATTGCAAATTACGCGTATAAAAAAGTTTCAATCTAAGCAGCATGTTTTCATGCCAACATTATTCTATTAACGCTTTTATTTGTATTTTTTATGAAATTTTTTACGCTCTTCCGGCGTCATGCCTTTCCATTTCTCACGCAAACGTTCTTTTTTCTCGGGTGGTAAATCTTTATACCATTTATAGCGCTTACGAATTTTATCTTGCTTTTCTGGTGTCATTTTTTGCCAGTTTTGAGCACCGCGCGACAGCCTATTTTGTTTATGGGGTGGCAGCTGATCCCATCTACCTTCAAATTTTTTCAATACCCGCTGTTGCTCAGCACTTAAATCTCGCCATGCAATCGGATCTTGCGCATACGTACACACGCTTATCATTAATAAAATAATTATTGAGAGGACTTTACCCATCATTATCTGTAGTAATTATTTACTTTAACTGGTGACATCTTCTTCTTCTAACCAAGTATAAAATTCTAACTCTTCATATAACTCAGTCGTATCTTGTGTAGCCACAAGCTCAACCGATTGACCATCTTCAATTTCAACGGGCTGGTTGAATTGTGTAGTCACAATAACTATCGCTAATAATAAAGAGAACGCTGTTGCAGCTGCCGTAAATAATTTAGGCATAGCAAATTTCTTCTGTGAGTGCTCAAGTGCATTTTTTCTAGCCGCAACAAGACGTTGATTAGTTTCTGCATCAATACGGTTAACAGAATCATCCAAAGCATCACGTACTTTTGAAACTACATTTTCATCATTCATGTTGTGGCTATCTTGGTTCATAAATTTTCCTGTAATTGCTCACGTAAAAAATGTACCGCTCTTGAATAATGTGTTTTTACACTTCCTTGCGAACATTTCATTATCTTTGCCGTTTCTGCTACATCCATGCCTTCCCAGGCACGCAATAAAAAAGCTTGTCTCTGCCTGGGTGATAGTTGCTGAACATAATAATCAACACGTTCAACAGAGTCCTCCAAGTCCGCTACTGCACCCGGACCCAAATCATTACTAGGTGCATGCTGCACGGGATCATAATAATCATCCTCATCTGCCACCTTACTAAACCAAACTCGCCAGCGGCTTTGCGTCGTGTTTCTACGATGAAAATCCATTATGCGATTATTCAGTATGCGATAAAATAGTGGTGGCCATTCATCAGCTGGTTTATTTGCATACTTACTCGTTAATTGCATCATGGCATCCTGCACTATATCTAAAGCATCCTCACGATTCCGAGTCGACATCTGTGCCATACGAAACGCACGACGCTCGGTTTTCATTAAAAATGCTTCAAGCTGCTGTGACGGTGACGAATTCAAACTATCCTCATATATTCAGCAGCTTTATTAAATCTCAACGATAAGCAAAACCCTTGCTGTGCTCATAAGCTGGCTATCCTTGTGGAAAATCCACACTTCACGGCATAGTATGCCCATACACTTTATACAACGGCCAACCACCTATTTGGTTGACATATTTACCTATTATCATGCCTATTTTTATCGCAGATAGTTCACAATGTTAATGTAGTTTATTCACATTATCCTGTAATTATAAATAACCAGAGCAGGATTTAACCTGTTTTACTTACTTTAAAATAATACTTATATATATCAGTACCTTAAAAATTAATCACTCAGTCATAACCAGATAATAATCATTTTACCCTGCTGCTTTTCCTAGATGAAATCGATCCTACCCACAGAGTTATCCACATTTAAATGAAGTCTTCCGCCGTTCTCATCATTGCCTTACCGGTGCCGCTATATCAGAGGTTTGAATACTTACCGGCCAAGGGCCTAGAAGTTAAACATTATAAAGTTGGCACCCGCGTGCGGGTACAGTTTGGTGCTCGCAAACTCATCGGTCTTGTCGTCGATAACGCCACACAAAGCACACTGCCTGAACATAAATTGAAATACATTTCAGAAGGATTAGATGAAGAACCAATATTTGATGATGATTTGTTATCTCTACTTTTCTGGGCTGCAGATTATTACCAACAACCCATAGGTGAAGTTTTATTTACTGCGCTTCCAACTGTCCTGCGCAAAGGTAAATTTATTACCCCTGCAACAAATTCACTATATAAATTATCTACTGATCAAAATTTAGAAATAGAATTAGCTCGTGCACCCAAACAACGATTAATCACTGAGCTATTACGCACACACCCAGAAGGCCTTAATACAGATGATTTATCTAAGCATGTGCCGGGCTGGCGCACTGCAATGAAAGCATTGCTAGATAAGAGTTTTGTTGAAAAGATATATCAAGAACACCAAGCTCTACCTTTAACGCCTAATGCCTCAACAGATTTATTAAACTTAAATGAAGAACAACAACATGCATATGAGGTATTAAGGGAAAAACTGGATACTTTTAATTGCTATTTATTAGACGGTGTTACGGGCAGTGGAAAAACAGAAGTTTACTTATCTTTAGCTAAAGATATTTTAGAAAATAATAAACAGGTACTGATTCTTGTGCCTGAAATAGGGTTAACACCTCAATTATTACAGCGCATTGAATATCGTTTAGCTAAAAAAGTGCATTTAATGCATTCGGGATTGAATGACACACAGCGCGCGCAAACCTGGTTAGCTGCAAAAAACGCTAAGGCCGAGATT
The DNA here is from genome assembly GCA_964629035.1 of uncultured Thiotrichales bacterium. Lineage (GTDB taxonomy): Bacteria > Pseudomonadota > Gammaproteobacteria > UBA4575 > UBA4575 > JABDMD01. The sequence goes on from CAZVPJ010000020.1 coordinate 5,721, forward strand.
ATTGTCGGAACACGTTCTGCAATATTTTTACCTTTTCTAAATCTAGGCTTAATTATCATTGATGAAGAACACGATATTTCACTCAAGCAACATGAAGGCTTCTTATACAATGCTCGAGACATTGCTGTATATCGTGCCAAGCAACTCAACATTCCTGTTGTGCTTGGCACAGCCACCCCTTCTTTTGAAACTCAATTTAATGTTGAGCGTGAGCGTTACCATCGTTTAGCTCTTACACATCGGGCGAAACAAGCAAGCTTTCCAGATATCAAGCTAATTGATATGCGTTCGAAAAATTCTAGCGATGGGCTTTCTAATGAACTTATTCAATCTATTCAAACTGAAGTAGATAAAAACAATCAAGTATTATTATTTTTAAATCGCAGAGGTTATGCACCCGTCATCTTGTGTAAAGAATGTGGCTGGACAGCTGAATGTACACGATGTGATGCATGCATGACGTATTACAAAAAAAGAAATATTTTAAAGTGTCATCACTGTTTGCGCGAAGAGCGTGTTCCAACAAGTTGTCCAAGTTGTAACTCAGAAGACTTGTTGCAGTTGGGAGAAGGCACACAAAGAATAGAAACCAAACTAAACGAACTGTTTCCATCTAGTACGATAGCCCGAATTGACCGCGATAGCACCAGCAAGAAAGATGCTTTGCAAGACATGCTAGATGAAATTCAGGCAGGCAAGCATCAAATCATCATAGGTACACAAATGCTATCCAAGGGTCATGATTTTCCAAACGTTACGCTAGTCGGCATTCTAAATGTAGACCATGGATTATTCAGCACCGATTTCCGTGCCACAGAGAGGCTTGCACAGTTAATTGTGCAGGTCTCTGGACGTGCCGGGCGTAGCAAGAAAAAAGGTAAAGTGCTCCTGCAAACTTATTTACCAGAACACCCGCTTTTAAATTGTCTTCTATCGCAAGGCTATGGCGCCTTTAGCAAAGAAGCGCTTAAAATTCGCAAGGAGTGCGCACTACCTCCCTATACTTCTATGCTGTTGATCCGCGCGCGCGCTAATCAGATAGATATGACACAGAATTTTTTGCAGGGTGTGAAAAACCTTATCAGTAAAGATCAGCTCCCAGCCTTAACGATACATGGCCCCATTCCAGCCCTGATGGAACGCAAAGCCGGCATGTATCAAAGCCAATTAATACTATTTTCTCAACATAGAAAGTCGATTCAACAGAATTTAGCAAATTGGACTACCGATATTACCGCTCTACCCCTAGCAAAACGCATACGCTGGAACATAGAAGTTGACCCCCTAGAAATAAATTAAGAAAATTAATTAGGAAAATGAACTAAAAAAATGAGCTGCATTAAGATGAGCCAGGAATAACTCTAAAATATTACCCATCATTAATCGCGCAAATCTTCTAAAATTCAGTACAATGCAACGCCTTTACACACCCAATCTACCAGTATGCAAACCCAAATAGCTAATCTCATTAGTATAGCCATTTCCAATCTTAAGTCTTCTGGAGACATTCCAGAAAATATAGCGGCAGACGTGCAGGTAACGCGTAGCAAAGATAAGACTCATGGAGACTTTGCTTGCAATATTGCTTTGCAATTAGCAAAACAAGCAAAAATGCCTCCAAAGCAATTAGCAGAAATGCTAGTTACCCATTTGCCAGAAGATTCTAGCATTGCAAAAGTAGTCATAGCTGGCCCGGGATTTCTTAATTTTTACATACAAGAAAACCTGCATGGCGTTGTACTCGACACCATCCTACAGCAACAAGATCAATTTGGCCTTTCTAAAACGTATGCCGGAAAAAAAGTACAGATCGAATTTGTTTCAGCGAACCCAACCGGGCCATTACATGTAGGTCATGGACGAGGTGCAGCCTATGGGGCAACCATTGGTAATTTATTAGCAGCAACGGGCTATCACGTTCAGCGAGAGTATTATGTAAATGATGCAGGAAGACAAATAGATATTTTGACTACTTCGGTTTGGCTACGCTATCTAGAATTATGTGACCAAAAATTTACGTTCCCAACTAACGCTTACCAAGGTGACTACATTTGGGACATCGCAGCTACTGTGCATCGTGAGTTTAACGACAAATATCTTCATAAGACAAAAGACTGGATGCCTGGTTTACCCAATGACGAACCCCAGGGTGGCGATAAAGAAATCTATATTGATGCCATCATCCTGAAAGCAAAATCTTTACTTGGAAATAATGGCTACGATGTATTCTCTAAATGCGCTTTAGATACCATAACCAATGATATTAAAGAAGACTTGAAATTATTCGGTGTTCATTACGATAATTGGTTTTCAGAAAAATCATTGGTTGAAGATAATAGTATTGAGACTGCGCTACAAACACTCGAGAAAAATGGTCATAGTTATGTAAAAGATGATGCAATTTGGTTTCGAAGCACAGGTTTTGGCGATGAAAAAGATAGAGTTTTAGTTCGTGCAAATGGCTCGCACACTTATTTTGCTTCTGATATCGCTTATCATTTAAATAAATACCAGCGCGGTTTTGATCGCTTGATAAATATCTGGGGTGCTGACCACCATGGCTATATCACACGCATAAAAGCAGCAGCAGAAGCACTTGGGAAAGACCCAAAATGCTTAGTGATTCCATTAGTTCAATTTGCCAACCTGTATAAAGGTGGAGAAAAACTTGCCATGTCGACTCGCTCAGGTGAGTTTGTTACTTTACGAGAACTTCGCAAACAAGTTGGAAAAGATGCAGCACGGTTCTTCTATGTGATGCGCAAACATGAACAACATTTAGATTTTGACTTAGATTTAGCCAGCTCTCAATCGAAGGATAATCCTGTTTATTATGTGCAATATGCACACGCAAGAATATGCAGGATATTTGAACAAGCCGATGTTAGTATGCAAGATAAGTCTATTCTTGATGCAGATACTGAACCACTATCTAATCAATATGAAAAAAATATTTTAAAACAATTAAGCCAATTTTCAGAAAACATTTCCTCTTCAGCTGAAAAATTATCTCCACATATTCTGGTTAATTATTTGCGTGAGCTAGCTAATGTATTTCATAGTTTTTATAATGAAAAAGAAAACCAAGTATTGGTTGGTGATGTAGCATTACGGAATGCTAGACTTAAATTAGTACTTGCAACCAAAATTGTACTCAAGAATGGCTTGACACTACTTGATGTTAGTGCGCCTGAAAAGATGTGAATTTAGCAAACATACTAAACTTATATTTAAATAATCATAATGGCACGTAAAAAAAGACGCTCAACCGCAAAATCGTCAAGCATCATTCCTGCATGGATCTGGTTAACGCTCGGCATTTTAATTGGCTTAGGCATTGCCATGTTTACGGGTACAAATGTTGGCAACCAAGATAATATTGTCGCATCAACCCAACCGGAGATCACTAAAGAACCCGAAACCAAACGTAAGTTTGACTTCTACACACTCCTGCCAGAACTTGAGATTGTTATTCCACAAGAAGAAACTCGACCACCTAAACAAAAACCTTCCAGCTCACCCATCCCTAAACCTCAATCGAGTGATTATAAAGGTGGATACTTGTTACAAGCCGGTTCTTTTCAGCAATTCAATGAAGCAGATAGCTTAAAAGCACGTCTAGCACTTATCGGTGTAGTGGCAAACATTCAATCTGTAGAAGTGAATAAAACCAAATGGCATCGTGTTCAAATTGGCCCATCTAATGATCGCACGTCACTTGAAAATCTTCGCAAACGTTTGAAGTCTAGCCAAATTGATACGATTCTTCTACAGGCTAAAAAGTAAATATATTTATTGCCCACTTTGTTGAATAATAATTTTGTAAGCAACTTCAGTTTCATCTTTGTTAGGTAAATCGGGGCCATTTACCCCCATTACTTCGAAACTATTAAAACCATCTTTTTTCAAGACGATACGTCCAAACAATTCGTTCGAAGCCAGACGTGTTTCTTCAATTTGACTGTATCCTGTACTGAAAACAGTTCTATAATTTTTAGCATTCCATTCAGAAAAATAGACGGTTTTACTTGTAAACACAACAACACCTTTGCGTGACTTTCTACCCGCAGGTAAAAATTTAAAACCATTTTTATTTGGATACCAAATTGCTCGGCTATAAAAAATTATATCTTGCTGATCTTCATCAATACTATCTGAAAATACAACTTGAAAATTATCATCTTGTATTGGCCCAAATGAAGGGTTTGTAATCACATTCGCACAAGCTACTACTAAAAAAGCTGAGCTTATGATCACTAAAATCGACTTTAATTTATTATTCATATTATTATTTGTTAGAGATTTATTTTGTTAAAGACTCATACATTGACTCGATATCTTGAGAAAAAGTCTTTAATAGTTGCGGACGTTTAATTTTAAGTGTCGGAGTAAGTAGTCCGTTCTCGGTACTCCAAGGCTCCAAGTATAAACTAACACGTCGTACTTGCGCGTAACCCGGAAACTCACACAAACATTTTGATAAAAGTTTGATAACATATTTTTCTGCACCAGAATCGTGCAGGCTTTCCGCACTTTTCTTATCTAAACCTAATTTTTTTGCCAAGGTTTTCCACTCAAGTTCATTTAACACCAGTAGAGCTGACAAAAATGGCCTGCCTTCACCAACGATCATTGCTTGATCAAACAATGGATCCGTGCAAATTGTAGTTTCCATGTCTTGCGGAGGTACTTTTTCTGCACTCGCTAGAACAATAATATCTTTAATGCGGCCTGTTATAAAGAGATAGCCATCATCACTTAGAGAAGCCAAATCTCCAGTATGCAGCCATCCTTCATCATCGATAACTTCTTGCGTAGCTTTTTGATTATTAAAATAACCCTGCATCACACAATCACTTTTTGTACACAACTCACCATTTTCAATTATCTTTACTTTTACACCTGGCAAAGGCTTACCAATACTAAATGGATTGTTATCTTCTTGCCTCCCGACACTTATAACCGGGCTGCTCTCCGTCATACCATAGCCTTGATACACAGGTATACCTAGACTTATAAAAAATTTTGCAATTGATTTGTTTAACGCTGCCCCACCTGCAATAGCATAACGAAGTCTTCCACCTAACCTTTGTTTGATCTTGTCTGCCACCAGACGATCCAGCATTGGCCAAAGCAATAAACTTACATGCCATCCACTAGCATTCGTTTTATATTGAAACTGCCGCCAACCCGCTTTCTGTGCAAGCTTAAATATTATTTTTTTGATAAAAGACTCATGCTGCAAAGAAGCTAGTACCTTTGCATAAATCATTTCATATATTCGTGGCACAGAAATCATTACAGTTGGCTGTATGGTTTGTATATCCTCTGCAAGTTGCTGCACAGATCGTGCATAAGATACTTTTGCATTCGCCATCATTGGCAAAAAACACCCACTTGTACGTTCTAATGTATGAGATAAAGGCAAGAAAGACAAAAAAACATCATCTGAATAAAATTCACCACACTGTATTGCAGCATAGGCATTCGTTAAAATATTTTTGTGACTTAACATTACACCTTTTGGTTTACCTGTGGTTCCAGAGGTATACACAATAGTTGCAAGGTCATCACTTACAACATCATTTATTGAAAATTGGATTGCCTTATCACCACCATTTGACCATCGTTCTAATCCAATGATTTGTGAATTTTGCTCATGTCCTTCTGGTGACTCAACACTTATTACACGCTGCAGTGTTTCTGTGATTGAAGATATTTTAGATAGCTCACGCCATTGACGTTGATTTTGTATCAATAATAATTTTACACCGGCATCTTTAATTACATATGCAACATTATTAGCACGATCATTGGTATATAATGGAACGGTTACCAAACCACACGCCATCGCTGCAATATCAAAAATTACCCATTCGGGACAGTTACGCAGCATGATTGCAACACGATCACCTTTGTTTAGCTGTTCATGCTGAATTGCTTGTTGTATCAATGATACTTGGATAGCCACTTTCTTCCATGTCAACTCAACCCAACCATCGTCACCTTCATGATATCCATACGCTGGCTTATCTGCAGAATGTTGAATGCGTTTCTGTAGTAATCCAGGTAATGTAATGGCTATATCGGGTGATATGTAATCTGTTTCAGATTTTTTTGTTGGCATAAAATTAACTTCATTCATACTTTGCAGCCTAAGTCTGCACTAAAATTCTAGCCAGGTTCTGCTATTAAGATCAAATTACCTAATTACTATAACCCCTGTTATATTCATGGCTTAAGAACCTGTTCGAATAGGGGTTGAATTTACGGCTTTATGACCCCATATTCTATAAAATAACCTACTTGTAACGACCCGTACAACATGCCTGAAAATATAATTGAAAAACCTATTGAGTTTGCTGTGCCTTTAAAAGGTATTCCTGAAACGGCTGTGATTCAATCTAATCTGCCGGTTTATGATGCTACACAACGTGATGAAAAAATAGCGAACATAAAACGATTATTAAAACGCGAGAATGCGGTTTTAGTCGCTCACTATTACACCAATGAAGATCTTCAAATGATTGCAGAAGAAACCGGTGGTGTAGTTTCTGACTCTTTAGAAATGGCACGTTTTGGTAATAACCATCCTGCAACTACCTTAATTGTAGCGGGTGTGCGTTTTATGGGTGAAACTGCAAAAATCTTAAGCCCTGAGAAGCGCGTCTTAATGCCAACCCTAGAAGCCACTTGCTCACTAGACTTAGGTTGCCCTGCTAAAGAATTTAATGATTTTTGTGATCAATATCCTGACCATGAAGTGGTTGTTTACGCAAATACTAGTGCAGAAGTTAAAGCACGTGCAGATTGGGTAGTAACTTCGAGTATCGCACTTAAAGTGGTTTCCCATTTAATGGACCAAGGCAAAAAGATTTTATGGGCACCTGACAAACATTTAGGGCATTACATTCAAAAAGTCACCGGTGCGGAGATGGTGCTATGGCAAGGTGCATGCATTGTGCATGAAGAATTTAAAGCGCGTGGTTTAGGTGAGTTAATTGAGAAGCATCCCGATGCTGGAATTTTAGTGCACCCTGAATCACCTGCTGCTGTAATTGAAATAGCCGATGTTGTTGGCTCAACTACAGCACTCATAAAAGCCGCAAAAGAACTTCCCAACAAAGAATTCATAGTAGCGACAGATAATCGTATCTTCTACAAAATGAAACAAGAAGCTCCTGGAAAAACGTTTATTGAAGCACCCACTGCTGGAGAAGGCGCTACTTGTAAAAGCTGCGCACACTGTCCATGGATGGCCATGAATGGCCTTCATAATCTTGAAGCGGTTTTAGAATCTGGGCTAAAAACAGGTGAAAACGAGATTTTTGTAGAAGAAGAAATTCGCAAGAAAGCGCACCGCTCTACGAGCCGCATGCTTGAGTTTGTGGCTGAATAATTGCTATTAAATTAGTTATTTATAAATCGATGCAGACCTAGCGATCTCGCCAATCATAGTAAAACGTACCCCCTACACTGCCCAATTATTGAGTTCGTCGCCGTTTCCTGCCTTTTGTGCACTAGTCCCTAAACTTTTCGCCAAAATTCACGCAGTATCAGTGATTAATAGCTGAATGAGACCTTTTAGCTAATGCTATTTACGGCCTGATACATAACTTAATGACTGCTCAAGCAACTACAGAAATCCAAAGCCCGCTATCTTTGCAGCAATTTATAAAACTGTTGCAGAAATTGCCGCCTGGCCGTATAGCAGATCTGCCCATCGAAAGATTACCCAATAATATCCCAGCAGATATTAGTGAAAAAATTCCAATGGCTTCTAGAGGCGCAGTGGATGATCTGATTATGTCTGCAAACTCTTTTCACCTTAAGCGTCGTATGCGTGATCAAGAGTCTTATGGAAACCATGTAGTGGCCGCATTAGATAAAGCCAAGACTGCATCAGGCTCTGCTAATTTAAGAGTATTCAAGAATAAAATACTTCTTTTAGTTGAAATGCTTCAATCCGCCCAACGTGGCACCAAGAAAGTTGGTAATGATACTTTTGTAAAACATATATCATCAATTAATAATTTATTAATTGACGTGCGCAGTGAAACTATCAATTTGCATGAAAGTATTAATGTTCTACAAAAATCAAACCCAGTAAATAGTGATGACAAGAAAAGATTTTCTGCTTCATTACAGATGTTAAAAAAAGAAACTAATTCTGTTGGCAAGATTTTATCAGAATATTATATTTTACGTTTAAAAGTACTGGCACGTGCCATTCACCAAAAGCGAAAACTTATAGAAACTCGAGAAGAAAATACACTTATAAAACAACGTGAACTTGATGATCTACAGTCCGATCTTAAGGAAACACAGACTTTATGGAATCGCACCATGAAGCGCAAAAAAACTGTTGATGATACTAAAGATGTACAACAAAGAATTTATGATTTAGTGAATGAAATAAAAGCAAGTGAAATCGTCATAGCAGAGAGCGATTTAATTCTTTGGCTAGATGCAATTGTTGAAGCTAGCTTGAATGAAGATTCTAAACAGAGAGTTCTTAAATCATTACGACAAGCAAGAATTTCACTATTCTATTTATTAAATAAATTTTGTGCCTCACAAGAGGCTTCAGCCATCCAGATTGCAAAAAACCCATTTATACAGGTAGACCCTGAAAAAGCGATTAAATTTGTATTAATGTCTGAAACATTTATTCTTAACTATTTCACAAAGAAAAAAAATACCGCTACTGCATGGTTGAGTGGTGCAGCTGAAAACAAAATGGTCGAACTGGATCAGTTACAAAAAGATATCCTTACCGAGCTAAGACGTGCAAGCAAAACCATGTTTAAGCTTTAATCATTTTAATTCTCGAATAAGCAATATTTAAACCTACTTACTCTAGTTAACGTTCTCAGATTGTGATGTTTCTGATTCATTAAATTCACCCTCTTCAGATAAACTTAAATCCTCTTCTTTATTCTCCGAGACCGATCCAACCTCTTGCTCTGCGATAGAATTCAAGTCTTCCTGTTGTTGCATAGCTTTTTGTTCAATTTTCTCTTGGTGTTCACGAGAAATATACAACAGAGCACTTGTCGATATGGCTGCTATTAGAATGGCCAAGAACTGCATAATGAACCAAGCTCTCAACCTCAATCGATGGACTATCCAGTAGAAAATCCAGCTAAAAAATACATAAACCAAGATAGCAAACCAATACTTTGCAACCTCAACTGAACCAAATGCACCTGCATCACCAATCCTTAAATACAACCACCAACCTAACGCAAAAAGTATTAGGGTTAGAATAATATGTAGAATAAGGCGAGCAGACATAAGTTTTGAACGATAAATTTAGATGGGTTAACTAAATTGGTAGGTTGTTTTTGGGTGGCATTTGCAGATAATAGCCATGCTCCACCAAACTTTCTATCACTTCTTTGGCATCAACTGAAGCCAACTTGCGGTCTTCGGTTAGTTCAAATTCTAGTGCGAACTCGGGTGTACCAAATATTAATAATAATTGATCAGGTATGGCATCGAAATGATCTTTTTTACT
>CAZVPJ010000020.1:15340-17092 GCA_964629035.1 uncultured Thiotrichales bacterium
CCTTTTCCACCTTCAACAACCGGAGGCACGGTTGCTTTTGTAGGTTTGGATATCATAACAACAGACTTTATTTTATCCAGTGTGTATTCATATGAAATGCTACCACCACTAGTTTGTTGCTCAATTGAAACAGAGTCTTCTGTAGTTCTAACAAGTACACCTGCGTACTTATTGCCATCATTAAGTGTGATTTCAATGCCTGCACCCAACGATGAGCCTAAATCTTCTATTGCAATAGGTATTGCTCTTGACCTACTTTTACCAACACTTTTTACAGATTCATCTTCCTTTGGTGCTAATGGCTCAATTTCACTTGGAGAAAAGCGATCTTTATCAGTGCTTAGCATCGGGTCGTAAGCTTCTTCGTCTTCAAACTCAACTTTTGCAGCAGCCTCTTCATTTGCTAAAGGCTGATCTTTGGGGCTTGCAGTAGGTAGATTACTGACTAACTCATGATCCCCCAAACCCGGAACACCCTGCAAAGCACCACCATATACTCCGACACTTGCCATCACCAAGCCCACTAAGGTCATAGCAAAGCCATTGCGTGCCTGGGTTTTGCTCCATTTCACAAAGCTATAAATTGGGACGAATAACGGTGGAATTAATAACACCATTAGGCCCCACAAAAAACTTTCCTTGAAAGCATCAAGCAACACCATAATCATGCCAACTAAAATTAATAGCAGTGCCAGGATGAGTAAAACTTGAGCTAGCATATTTTAACCCTTTAACGTATTAGCTTAGATAGCTATTGGCTCGAAGTGAGGCTTCTAGTTCACTTAATACAAGTCTTGATTCGTGCTCTGCAACCTTGTTGCTGGAGAGCCTTTCTATCCAGACTTTGCGCATTCTAACAGTATCCATGTGCAAATAAGATAATATTTCTTCAACCGTATCACCAGGCTCCTCATCACAAATTTGATATGAACCGTCAATATTAATAACAACATTTAGTGCATTGGTATCGCCAAAAAGGTTATGTAGATCCCCAAGAATCTCCTGATAAGCACCCACCAAAAATACACCAATTACATAATCATGATGCTTGCTACATTCATGTAATGACAAGTATGGCTGGATAGATGCAGCTTCAACATAGTGATCAATACGGCCATCTGAATCACATGTTAAATCATAAATTCTGGCTTTTTTAGTTGGAAGTTCATCTAAGCGATGCAGTGGCATAATCGGAAAGACTTGTTTCAACCCCCAAACATCGGGTGTAGATTGAAATAGAGAAAAATTACAGAAGTATTTATTGATAAACGCATCTTCAATACACTCTCGATCTTGCTCTGAAAGATCTCCTGCGTTTTCCATCATTTTTTCAAATCCAAGACTTACTAACGTTTCACTTTCTGCTTTTTCAGTTAAAGACAATTTACCTTGTGAAAAATCCTGTTCAATATGCTCAATGATGCTTTTTAATTCTTGAAATTTTTTGGTGCCACTCACCAAGCTATCTTTATCAATCGGCTTGGCATTTATTTTATTTATATACTTTATTAACGCAGACAAACTTGGAGAGTTTGATTGTTTAACTACATGTGTTGTTTCATTCTTGATTTGAGCATGTGGCTCTTCTATATCAATAACATCGGTAATCAAAACAGCATGATATGCTGCCATTGCTCGCCCACTTTCACTGACGACTATGGGCTGCTGTAACGAATGTCTTTTACATTCATCAGCAATAACACCAATGATAGTGTTAGCATAATCACTCAGCGTGTAATTCATTGAAAAATA
>CAZVPJ010000021.1:0-3144 GCA_964629035.1 uncultured Thiotrichales bacterium
TGAGCAGATAAGACAAAGAAAATTTGAAGAAGAAACTGAATTATGGCTCCGACAACTGCGTGATGAAAGCTATATTGAGAATAGACTTCATACTTCTAATTAAACTATCAAGTTTAGATAATCTCTTTGGCACATCAAAATGAAAAAAATATTTGTATTGCGATCACGCCGGGAGAGCCTGCAGGCATTGGTCCGGAACTGACGCTTAAACTTGCAAACCAATCGTTAGACTATGAAATTGTTGCCGTTGCTAGTTTGGAGATGCTTCAAGCACAGGCTGAATTACTGGGATTAAGGATTGATTTCAAATCTTTTAACCCACAATCAGAGTATGGCGCGCATACGGCTGGCACGTTAAAAGTAATCAATATTGATCTATCAGAACCTGCAGTGGCTGGACATCTAAACAAGAATAATGCCGCCTATGTAATTAAAACCCTTGATACAGCGGTAACATTAGTTGCTAGCAAAAAACTACATGCAATGACTACTGCACCTGTGCAAAAAAGTATTATCAACGATGCTGGTATTTCTTTTTCCGGACATACCGAGTTCATTGCAGACCGCACGGGTGGTCACCCAGTGATGTTACTCGCAAATGAAACATTAAACGAAAATTCAGGCTCCTTTCTACGGGTAGCGTTGGTCACTACCCACTTACCAGTAAGTGAAATTTCATCACACATAACGGAAGAACGCATCACACTGACCTTGCAAGCATTGCATCATGACTTAATTCATAGATTTGGCATATCCAATCCATGTATAGCAGTATGTGGCCTTAACCCGCACGCGGGTGAAGGCGGACATCTCGGCAGCGAAGAAAAAGATATTATCATTCCAACGCTTGCAAAATTACGTCAACAAGGCATGAATCTGCTTGGCCCACTACCGGCCGATACGGCCTTTACCCAGCAAAAGCTTAAAGGCAAAGATGCGGTGGTCGCCATGTACCATGATCAAGGCTTGCCGGTTATCAAGCACCAAGGCTTTGGCGAGGTGATTAATGTAACATTGGGATTACCCATCATTCGGACTTCAGTCGATCATGGCACAGCGCTCGATATTGCTGGACAAGGCACTGCAGATGAAAGTAGCCTTCTAGCAGCCGTTAATCTAGCGGCTAAATTAAGTAAAAAAACCACCCCATAATCATTAGGATTCAACATGGCCAAATTAACACCTGAAGCACTACAAGCCTGGAAACAACACGATGAAAGAATGGTTTTTACAACTGTTAATAAAGATCATGTTGCCAATTCCGTATGGGTTATTTGTGCAAAACTAATTAATGATGAACAATTCGTTATCGCTAACAATGCATTCGATAAGACATTAGATAATATTAAACTCAGCAACAAACTCGGCACTAAAGGTGTATTACTTTATATCGCACCTGAACGAGAGTCCTATCAGGTGAAAGGCAGTTTGGAATATTATGAAAATGGCCCTATCTATGATGACATGAAAGAATGGTTAGACCCTAAGTTTCCTGGCAAAGGTGCATTAGTGCTTAATATTGAGGAAGTCTATTATGGTGCTAACAAAGTCGTTTAATATAAAATTATAAATTATGAAACTTAAAAAACTTAGTCTTCTTCTTTTTATGTTTATATCTGCATCTATCGCAAATGCAGCTGGACTGGAAGAGCAAACCATTACCCTTAAAAGCAATGAGCGCTTTGATTTACTCCAAGCCAATACCGTTACTTTTAAATTTCAACCACTGTCCGAAGATGCACGTAAACTCGAAATTACTAATGATGCAGCAGCACTGGGCGTAGCTTATTTGGGACAAGTTAAGTTAAGAGAAAACCATACAGCTTTATCAGCTCTTCGCTCGATTGCTGACCAGATCGGTGAAAGTCTAGACATCAGCTTTGGTGTTATTGCGGATTCCAATACATCAGAAGCTTTAAAAGCAAATGAATTATTACTCTTGTACCATCCTAAGGTCACCATCACACTTGCCCTCGCTAAATCTAGCGAAACAAGTGATTATGAAATAATTTGCACCTATGCCTTAAAAGAGCTATCAACCCTCACAGATAATCAACTACCCGTAACTCAGCTTGCGCCTGAGTCACCAACAGAGGCTACAAATGATTTGGCACCGGTTGAGGATATTCCTAAACAAATTAATAATTAATCAATATAAACAAAAAGTAGATTCTTACTTATCACCGCAAACTTTAAAACTTGTATCTTTAGAGCATTAATTAAGGCATCAAAATGACTAGGCCATTACGAAAACGCTATGGCCAGCATCTGCTCCACAATCCAAGCACCATCAACAATATCGTAAATGTTATACGTCCCAAAGATAGTGATACTTTAGTAGAAATAGGACCAGGTCGCGGTGCAATCTCAATCCCTATATTGAAAAGCGTAGGCACACTTCAAGCTATTGAGATTGATCGTGATATCGCTAAAGAAGTTGCTGAACAATGCAGGAATATTGGTAATCTAAAGATTCACCTTGGCGATGTCGTCCAATTTGATTTCAGCAAGCTTGCTAGCCCACACAAGCCAATTCGAATATTTGGCAACCTGCCCTACAATATATCAACTCCGCTTTTGTTTCGCTTGCTTACCTTTGCAGACAGTATTATTGATATGCATTTCATGCTGCAAAAAGAAGTTGTCGATCGCATTGTGGCTAACGCAGGTGACTTCAATTACAGCCGCTTAAGCGTCATGATCCAAGCGAGCTATCAGGTTGAAAGCTTATTTGACATTAGCCCAGATGAATTTACTCCGCCTCCAAAAGTTAACTCAAGCTTTATGCGGCTTAAACCTTCCGATCACTACCAAAACCAAATCTTAGATAACGTTATATTTGCAAAGACGGTTGAAACCGCTTTTCAACAACGCCGCAAAACCATTAAAAATAGCCTTGGCAACATGGCCACTGAGGAACAATTGACTAAAGCAACTATCCACGCGATTCAACGGCCCCAAGAAGTTACTATTGAGCAATATATAAAACTTTCCAATGAGTTAGCACGATCCGCGAGCGAGTTGGATAAAAACTGAATCTTTTTACCCTCTTGAGGCCTAATCAGCTTGAGCAGCTAATTCGCCCATAGCCATAATGGTTAATCGTTAATCAGCAAATTTCTGTTAGCTGGATCCGAGTTTTTT